>JBDUDG010000384.1:0-3477 GCA_040003045.1 Saprospiraceae bacterium
CGCAGCTACCTGGAACCCTGCCTGTGAAATCAGACGGGACGAATTGGGAAGTCTTTCTGTTGGATCAGACGCCGATATAGCGATATTGGATCTAAGGGATGGTAAATTCGGATTCTTTGATTACACCGGGTATAAAATAGAAGGTAATAAGAAACTGGAATGTGAAATGACCATTCGTGCAGGGAAAATTGTCTATGATTTAAATGGAATAGCCAACCCGGTGGTGGTTAAGCAGTTAAAGCTATTAGGTCAGCCGGCTCAGCTGAATTAAAGTTGATGATCGTCTACCAGGTTTATTGAATAGGTGGTTTGCTGGTTATTTCCATCAGTGTTAAAAGTTGGTTCCCATAGCAGTACCGATGCGATCGTAAAGAGACGAAAGCGGCAGCTGTATATACCAGAGTCGTAAAATGAACTTTATATTTTCTATTGAGCCCTGGTTCCGGGCAGATGTACTTTGAACCCCTGCGTTCGTCAACGCAACAGGTTGGGCGTCATTTAAAAACTTTCAAACCAAACAATCCATCATGAAAAGAACAATATTTTTTCTTGCAATAATAAGTTTTGCTTTTTCCAATTTTGTGCAGGCACAAAACAAAGTAAAAGCAATTAAAGCTGGGCGGCTCATTGATGTGGCAAGCGGCTCCATTCTAAAAAATCAAATTATTTTGATTCAAAGTGATACTATAATGGCCATTGGGGCATCCATCGCCATTCCAAAAGAAGCAACGATCATAGATTTAAGCAATGCAACCGTTTTACCAGGATTGATTGATTGTCATACACATTTAACGCTGGAGCCGAGCGGTGATTATTATGGAGATATTTTTCGAAAGACAACAGCTGATTACGCAATGCGGGCGCCTATTTATGCAAAACGTACACTCGAAGCGGGCTTTACAACATGTCGTGATCTGGGTTCAGGAGATTTGATTGATATCTCACTTCGTAATGCAATCAATGAAGGAATAATTGATGGCCCAAGAATATTTGCAGCAACATTTGCACTTGGAGCTACCGGTGGACATTCAGATTTAACAGGTTTTAATCCAAATATTTCATCGAAAGGAAACCCGGATTTTACGGGTGTGGCAGATGGTGTAGATGAAATAAGAAAACGGGTTCGCAACAATATCAAATGGGGAGCGGATGTAATTAAAGTTTGTGCAACAGCAGGGGTATTGAGTGAAGAAGAAAGTGTAGGTGCCCCACAATATTCTCTCGAAGAAATGAAGGCACTCGTTGACGAGGCACACATGTGGGGCAGGAAGGTTGCTGCTCATGCGCACGGCACTGAGGGAATAAAACGTGCAGTGCTTGCCGGAGTAAATTCCATAGAACATGGAAGTATAATGGATTCAGAAATTTTGCAACTGATGAAACAAAAAGGAACCTACTATGTTCCTACGATTTATGTAGGAGACTATGTAATTAAGGAGTTTGCTAAAAAAGGATTCCCTGAAAAAATTCTGAATAAAGCAAGAATGATTGTGCCACTTTTGGCAGCCAGTTTTTCAAGTGCTACAAAAGCAGGAGTTAAAATAGCGTTTGGCACAGATGCTGGTGTTTTTCCACATGGGTTAAATGCACGCCAGTTTGCTTATATGGTAAGATATGGGCAAACACCGATGCAGGCCATACAATCGGCAACTATAAATGCCGCAGACCTTCTGGGCAGGAGTGAACGAATTGGCGCCATTGAGAAAGGCAAATTCGCAGATATTATTGCCGTTGAAGGAAATCCTCTGGACAATATTTCAATTTTAGAAAATGTATCTTTTGTAATGAAGGGAGGAGTTGTCTATAAGAATGAAATTAAGAAGTAGGCATAAACGAACACGCAACAAAAGTATTTCCAAAAGCAGGGCTGGACTATAAAACATCAACTATTTGTAAGCGTCAGCATTGGTTCGGGCCAGGCGTTCAACTTTTAGTTCATAACTTCAACAACATATTTTTAATCGGACTGGACGTTCAATGAATGCGCTGCCTTCTCAAATAATCAAATGTTTTGCATCAATTTCTGGCTATCGAAAATCCAAAATAGATTTAAATAACTTTTTATGACAACATTGAATCCGTACATTTATTTTAGCGGAAATTGTGAAGATGCATTTAATTTTTACAAGTCAGTTTTCCGTAAAGAGTTTACATACCTTGGGCGTTATAAAGATGTCCCGCAAAGTGACAGACAACTTTTTAAAGACGGAGACGAGAAAATTATGCATGTTTCTTTGCCAATTAGTACAGAAACAATTTTGATGGGTTCTGATAATACAGAAGCATATAGTCAATCAACATCGAATAACAATTTTTCTCTTATTCTTAGTACCGGCGGCAAAGAAGAAGCTGACCGGTTGTTTCATGAACTTTCTAATGGCGGGGAAATTAAGCAGCCAATGGCTCAGACATTCTGGGGTTCGTATTATGGTATATGTATAGACAAATTCGGAATTAGTTGGAAAATAACATCAGAAAAATAACAAATGAAACAAACGTAACAATGAATTGGGCGCAGTAGGTCTTTGCGATCTAATACCTGATCCAATAAGTTTTTCTGCAGCATATTTGTACAAAGCACTTATACAATTACGATCTTCGTTCATCTCCTAAATACCAAGACCAATGAAACGTCGGAATATAATAAAGGGCCTTACCCTGCTTCCGCTAGGAACAATTTTTCCATTCAGGTCCATGCTCGCAGCTCCTTCCGGGAAAGAAAGCTTATTTAATAATGGTATTGAACAACCCGCTACACCCGTTGATTTTAATATCGAACCTGGTATTTTTCAGTCAATCGGAGTTGAGCCCATCATTAATTGCCGCGGCACTTTCACGATTATTGGCGGCTCAGTCGAGCGACCCGAAGTGCGTGCGGCGATGGAAGCCGCATCCAAAGAATTTGTTCAGTACGATGAGTTGGCCGATGGAATCGGAATGAGGCTCGCAGCAATAACCGGTGCAGAATGGGGTATGGTTTCGGCAGGTTGTGCAGCCGGAATGAAACATGTAACAGCGGCATGTATTACTGGTGGCAACCCGGAAAAACTAATACGTATTCCTGATCTTGCAGGTTTTGATAAAACAGAAGTTGTAATACCAAGATCTTCGAGGAATGCTTATGATCATGCTATCCGGAATATAGGTGCCAGGATCATTGAAATAGATACCCCGGAAGAATTAGAAAATGCGTTGAACACACGTACTGCGATGATCTATATAATGGCCGATGATGATTCACAACCAGGTCAGCCAATGTCGTTGGAAAATATAGTCAAAATTGCAAAGCCCCATAAAATTCCGATTTTGGTTGATGCAGCAGCAGAAGTACTTACCATACCCAATATACATCTTCAAAACGGTGCGGACGTGGTAGTGTATAGCGGCGGCAAAGCCATTTGCGGACCACAATGCGCAGGCCTCATACTTGGCAGAAAAGACCTGCTGATGTCGGCATGGCAGGCCAGTTCTCCTCAT
>JBDUDG010000063.1:0-11730 GCA_040003045.1 Saprospiraceae bacterium
CTGATATGGTGGATGTTGTAGTGAATCCTGCACCAACGGTCAGCATCAACATGGTCGGCCCATTCTGTGAAAATGACCCTCCTCACATGCTGTCTGGCACACCAGGAGGAGGTGTTTGGGGAGGTGATGCAAATGGGAACATGTTTCTTCCTGCATCAAACGGCCCGGGCAACTTTACAGTTACATATACCTACACGGATGCAAAAGGATGTTCTGCATCAGAAGCCTTAGATATCGAAGTGTACGAAGTGCCTGAAGTTTCTATTGATCCTGACCCTGCTTCATTTTGTGATAGTGAAAATTCTATTCTGCTCAGTGCAGCAGGTAGCGGTGGTGCAGGTGGATTTTCTTACGAATGGAATGGTGCATCAGGTTTGCAGTCCGGAAATACGTATACAGCCGATTTATCAGGTGTTTGCACAGTGACGATTACCGACAGCAATGGTTGTACAAACACTGCCTCCACTACAGTGACGAATTATCCAAATCCAACAGTTCAAATAAATAATCCCGGACCCTTATGCGCAAATCTTGTCTTGATAACTCTTACTGCTGATCCGCCTGGTGGGGAATTTGGCGGAAGCTTTATTGATCCAAACGGAGACCTGATGCCGAATTCAATTACGCCAGGAAGTTTTTCGATAAGCTATTCTTATACCAATGCTAATAATTGCGAAGGAATAGATTTTGAAAATATTACGATCGTTCCTACACCGGATGCAATTGCCACAAACAATGGCCCAGTTTGTGCAGGTGAACCTATTTTATTGACTGGAAGCACAAGTTCTGGTGATATGATGGTTACATATCATTGGACCGGACCAAATGGGTATACGTCCACCACACAAAATCCAACAGATGCCACACTTGGCGGAGCATATGTATTGCAAACCGCTCTCAATAATTGTCCTTCAATACCAGACACAACAAATGTGGTGGTCAATGGAATTTCCAATGCGCTTGCCATGAATAGCGGCCCATATTGCAACGGTGATCCGATTATGCTGATGGGATCTACAAGTTCTACCGGCACGATCAACTATGCATGGACAGGTCCAAACGGATATACATCTAATGTTCAAAATCCAACGAATGCCATAGCATCAGGAATTTATTCATTGATCATTACTGCTGATAGTTGTGCTTCCGCTATTGCACAGACAGAAGTAATTTTTAATGCACCACCTGATGCAACAGCGACGAATAATGGCCCTTATTGTACAGGAGAAATTATCGCTTTATTTGGAAACACGGCCTCCACCGGTACCATGATCACTTATAGTTGGACAGGTCCAAATGGATACACTTCTACTGTGCAAAATCCAACGGATGCTGTTGATGGCGGTGCATATCAACTCACCATCGATGTTGATGGATGCACTTCTTCACCTTCTATGACCAATGTGATATTCAATTCACTACCTCAGCCTGTTATTACAGGTCAACATGTTTTTTGCACTGGCTTCTCTGCAACTCTTGATGCTGGTCCCGGATATGCTCAATACGACTGGAGCAACGCAAATCATAATGAGACCATCAACGTTACAACATCAGGTACATATCATGTCACGATCACTGACAACAACGGTTGCACAGGAGAAAATTCTTTTGATGTAGCTGAGCTTGGTTCATTGACTCCTGTCATCACAGGCACACTTGCATTTTGTGAAGGATCAGGAACAAATCTTGATGCAGGTACCGGATATACAAGTTATATGTGGTCTACTGGTGCCGTGAGCCAAAATATTTCAGTCACTCTTGCCGGCAATTATAGTGTCACCGTGACAGATCAGGATGGATGTACTGGTTCAACGCTCGCAACTGCTACAATTCATACGAATCCTGCGGTGGTGATCGGTGGTTCAAGTACATATTGTATAGGAGGTTATACAGTACTGGATGCTGGTGCATATGCTTCGTATCTATGGAGTAATGGTGCGATGACGCAAACTATTTCAGTTTCTTCCCCTGGTACATATTCTGTTGCAGTGATTGATAACTTTGGTTGCGCCGGTTCTGCGCAGGTCATGGTGGATGAAAGCACATCATTGCATCCTGTCATTACGGGTCCTGTTGCCTTTTGTGAAAATGGAAGCACGACTTTAAATGCTGGTTCTGGTTTTGCTATTTATCAATGGTCCGATGGATCACCAAATTCTACTCTCGACGTAAATTCTTCAGGTTTATATTCGGTCACTGTGACTGACATAACAGGTTGTTCCGGAATCTCTTCAGTATCTGTGATGGAAGTACCTCCACCAACTGCTGGTTCAGTGTTTGCATCTGCGTCTGTGTGTATGAATGATGATATGCTTATTGATTTGTTTACTTTAATCACCGGAGAAGATGCCGGTGGTGTCTGGACAGAGACTTCAACACAGAATTCACAAGCTTCAGCATTCAATTCGGCCAATGCAACTTTTGAAACAAAAAATCAATTACCGGGCGTCTATACTTTTCAATATACAATTACAGCAACAACTGTTTGTCCGGGAGATCAGGTTGAAATAGAAATAACAATAAGTCCTCTTCCTGTTGCTATGGTTGCACCATCTTCCCCATTGGATTGTGTACACCACGAACAAACCCTTGATGCCAGTGGATCATCTTCTGGTCCGGGGTTTGATATTGACTGGACCGGTCCCGGTATAATTGCAAATGCTAATGCACATACTTTGCATCCTGATATTGACAAGGCAGGCACTTACACCGTCTCCATCAAAAACAAATTGACGGGATGCTTTAATACAGCATCGGTCTCCGTTATTTCAAATACTTCTGCTCCGACAACAGCGCTTTTAAAAATTCAACTTCCTTCTTGCTTTGGTGAAAAGGATGCATCCATTGCCATTGACCAGGTAATAGGTGGAATGGCACCTTTTACATACAGCATAAACAATGGAATTTTGGCTACCTCATCTTCCTTCCACCAATTGGCTTCAGGTTCTTACAGTTTAGCCGTTGAAGATGCGAATGGATGCCGATGGGATACCTTGATTTCAATCAGCGATCCTCCGGTAATCAGTCTCGATCTCGGACCCGATATTGAGATTGCTCTTGGGGATAGTGTTGTTGTTCAGGCGCTCGTCAATATACCTGCTGATCAGATTGATACATTGACGTGGACTCCTGATGATATCATCGCATGCATTGACCTATCCTGCCAGGAAGCAGTAGTGCATCCAATAAACACGATCAGTTTGCGTGTTACAGTGAAAGATAAATTTGGTTGCGAAGCATCTGATGATGTGTTGATCACTTTGAATAAAAACCGAAATGTTTATATTCCAACTGCTTTCTCTCCGAATGGAGATGGTATCAATGATGTGTTCTTTATTTCCGGAAGCGGACATCAAATTGCAAGTATCAGGAAGATGGTCATATACAGCCGATGGGGAGAGTTACTTTATGACGCTTCAGACCTGTCACCGAATGATCCATCAAAAGGATGGGACGGCCGTTTTAAAAATGAATTCCTCAATCCCGGTGTTTACGTTTACCATGTAGAGGTTGAATTCATTGACGGACTGAAAGAAGTCTTACAGGGGGATATTACATTGTTGAGATAAGAGTATGTGTACCAAGTACAGGCGAAATTGAAAGATTGGGAGATTTCCAATTTACACTTTCCAGTTTTCACTCTGCGTGCTGTGCTGCGGCACAAGGTTGTGGATGGGACGCGTTGCACTGTGCTTGTCGAATGTGTCGATGCACACTCTTCACTCTACTCCTTTCACTCTTCACTCTTTCCGTATTATGAATAGAATCGATTTCCTTTTTTGATGAAGGAAATAAAAACTATGACGGACACCACAATGACCACCCAAAGTATAATACCGGAAATAACGAGGAGTTTAACTGCTCCCATATGAATTGAAAATAGGGTAACCATGGAATACTTAGTTTTTTATGATGAATTAGTGTTGCGAAAATAAACAATTTGCAATGAAATGCCTGAGTACCCAGCTGGTTACAGTATTGTGATCGTTTTATCCTCAAAAGAGATCACAAAACCGGTTCTTAATTTATTTCGTTTGCGCGTTTCAACAACGCCATTGACTATCACTTCCCCGTTTTCTATTCTGGCATTTGCTTCACCACCTGTATCAACCAATTTGGTCAATTTCAGGAGTTTGTTTAGCTCGATATATTCCTTTCCTTCAAGATTAAATTCTTCCATGGTGATCCTTTTGCAATTAAGACAGGAAGATAATAATGTTAAATTCAATCAAGTGATAAAGAAAAATTTATTGGAGAGAGGTTTGTGTATACAACCCCTTGAATATTTATCCCTATTTTTCGATCAATGAAATTTCTCTTTTCCTTTTTTCTCTTCTCTTATATGTTGATTTCACTCAGTTGTCACAATGAGACGACCATGAGCTATCACTCGTATTCAGGTCAAGTTTATACGTCCTCCAAACCATGTGTCAGATGGTGGTGGTTTGCAACAAACATTAAGAAGGAGGATATACGGTACCAGTTGGATTGGCTTAAGGAAAATAATTTTGGAGGCGTTGAAATCGCATGGGTATATCCTTTGTACAGGTATCAAAAAATGTATGCGGATAAATATAACCGACATTATCCAAAAGATACAACGGCCCAAAAATGGCTGAGCCCTCAATGGTCGGATGTTGTTGCGTATGCAAAATCATATGCAGACAGAATCGGATTGTCGTGTGATTTTACTTTTGGAAGTGCATGGCCGGTGGCGGGAAGCAATATCGACAAATCACATTCTACCCAGATCTATGGTGATACAACTTTCCGGCAATTACTCACTTTTGCATGGACCTATCCTGATACACAGATGGTGATAAATCACCTGGACAGCAGTGCATTTCATTTATTTGCAGATCCGGTTTCCAAAGCATTAAAACCGGCCCTGAAAGGAACTACGTCTTCATTATTTACGGATTCATGGGAAATTAAGCTCAATGCAAAAAATAAGATCTGGACACCGGGTTTTGAGATTGCATTCAAAGAAAAATTCGGATATGATATTATTCCATACATGAATACCGGCCTTGATTCATTCCCTGATGTTCGATATGATTATATGTTGCTTTTGGGTGAATATGTAACGAATGGATTTTACAAACCTTTTGTAAAAAAATGTCAAGAGCTTGGTGCAAGATCCCGCGTGCAATGCCTTGGCTCTCCTACCGATGTGATGACGACATATGCACTTGTGGATATTCCTGAGACAGAAGCCATGCTCAACAATCCCGAATATTCCCGCATCGTAAGTTCATCGGCATGTCTTGCATCAAAAGATCTTATTTCCAGTGAAACATTCACCTGCATGTATGGATTCCCTGCCACGTATTTGCGACAGGAACAAACGGCTGATCTGAAAATGATTGCCGATGCATTATTTTCCGAAGGCGTCAATCATTTAGTTTATCACGGTATGCCCTATCAACCAAAAGGCTCTGATACAATTGATTTTTTCGCAACCACTTATTTTGGCCCCGGTGGAAGCCTGACTCCTGAATTGCCAGCATTCAATTCGTATGTTGCGAAAGTTTGCGACTTCATGCAAAAAGGAAAAACGTACTCTGATGTCGCTGTTTATATTCCTTACGAAGATGCACTCATGAAGGGTGCTTATCCATCAGAACGCCAACGGGTATGGGTATGGGGAGAATACGAATTAAGATACATATCTCCTGCTTCAGAAACCGAGGGTTATCATCCATTGTGGATCAATCGCCATTTTTTAGAAGAAGCTCGTTTTGAAAATGGAAAATTAATTGTGGGCGATGCCCAATTTTCAATGCTTTATATCGCCGTTCAATTCATGGATATCAGGGCGCTACATCGTGTTCTTGAATTAGCCAGAGACGGTTTACCGATCTGTTTGAAGTATCCTTTGAAGCAACCCGGCAAAATCAAATCAGATGAGTATTCAAAAATGCAACATGAATTAAATTCACTTCAAAATGTTTCTTCAGATTTTCAAAAGACAATTCGTCATGATCCACTTATCCGTGGAGACAGTATTCCTGAATATTGGTGCAGAGTGACAGATGATGGCACTTATTATCTCTTTCTTGCCCAATGGCCTTCAAAAAAATTGACTTACCCACTGTATTCTGGTCAATCATACATGACGGAGTCAGTTTTTAAGGAATTGGCGCTATCCATCAATGGAAAAACCATAAAAAAGAACTTTGAATTTAAGCCATACCAGTCTCTTTTACTAAAGATTAGACCCGATGGTGAAATGGAAAGTATTGACATTACCTTTATTCCGAAAGATCCTGTCATTCGTCCACGGGAACTACAGAAAACATATTTCTAAATGCGATTTTTCATTCTTGTGTGTTTTATTATTATTGGCCACAACTCTGTGTCTTCAAGGGATTATAACATTCTGGATTATGGAGCTAAGGCTGATGGGAAAACATTGAACACCAGACAGATTCAATTTGCAATAGATGCTGCGTATAGTGATGGCGGCGGTCGGGTTATTATTCCTGCTGGACGTTTTCTTTCAGGGAGTATCATTTTGAAAACCGGGGTTGAATTGTATTTGCAAAAAAAAGCTACACTCCTTGGATCAACCGACTCCAGGCAATACATAAAATTGAACAGATGGATGGCGTTAATCATGGCCGACAACCAGGCTGATATCATGATCAGTGGAAATGGAGAAATAGATGGACAGGGCAGACAGCTGGCATTGAATATTGATAGTCTTTTCTATATAGGACAATTCGATAGTATCCACTATGAGCTTATTGAAAAAAGGCCAAGAGCAGACTGGAGACCTCAGGTGATTGAATTAGTCAATTGTAAAAATATTGCTGTCAGAAACATTACGATCAAAAATTCAGCTAGTTGGGTTCAAACCTATGATCGATGCACAAACTTACTCCTCGATCATATCCGCGTCGAAAGTGATGACTATTGGAACAATGATGGCATCGACGTGCAGGACTGTAAAAATGTCCGGATCACAAATTGCTTTGTGAATTCTGCAGATGACGGTATATGTCTGAAATCGCAATCATCCGAATTATTTTGCGACAGTATCTATATTTCAAATTGTACGATCCGTTCCAGTGCAAGTGCCATCAAATTTGGAACGGTGTCCCATGGTGGTTTTAAAAATGTGCGAATTGAAAACATTAAAGTATTCGATACATTTCGTTCGGCTATTGCGATAGAATGCGTAGATGGAGGGACACTTGAAAATGTCACTATAGATCATGTAAATGCGTTGAACACTGGTAATGCGATCTTCATCCGGCTTGGAAAAAGAAATCAAACAGGTAATACTGCCACTTTAAAAAATATTACAATCAAAAACATCCGTGTGCAAGTTGCATTCGGACCACCGGATGAAAAATACGAGATTCGTGGACCTGAATTACCTTTTTTTCATAATCCATTTCCCTCCTCCATTACAGGGATAGCGGGACATCCGGTTGAAAATGTCTTACTTGAAAATATTGACATCCAATATCCGGGAAAGGGTAACAATGGTTTTGCGAATGTGCCCCTCTCAAGACTTGATGCAATTCCCGAAAAAGAAGCGGTATACCCCGAGTTTTCAATGTTTGGAGAATTACCTGCCTGGGGATTTTATGTGAGGCATATGAATGGCCTTACGATGAAAAATATTAAACTCAGCATTGCTAACCCAGATTATCGGCCCAGTATAATCTTTGATGATGTCAGAAATCTCAGGATGAATTCAATCATCATCAAGGGAGACAACAAACATTCTAAAATTGTACTGCATAAAACACAGGAAGTGGAAATGGACTCCCATGAAGAAGTTATGAAGATATAATTATGAGAAATCAAATTGTCCTCATATCTTTTTTGACGATTGCATTTTTGAACTGCAAAAGATCTGCGCAAATAATATCATCAGATGTTGAAAATGAGTCAATACAACAAGATAGTCTTCTTTCGGTAGAATATGATGCCAGAGGAGGCAATGGTGCTTTGCTGTCCACAAAATTTGAATCCCTGGTTGATTTGGAATCTGTTGTCAGGATTTCATACTGCAATCCTGATAAAAGTTCAGCAGGTATCGGAAGTAAGCATCAAATGGTGGTGATCACAAATCACGGTACAAACCAGACTGTCACCGGTATATTAGAATCGGGTATAAATGAAGATGATTTTTTAAAGGCTAAAAGTGGCAGTATTTGGAATAAGATTGGCATGGCATTCCGCTGTCCATATGCGGTATTCAACAGGAAGGATTTAAAAAGTATTGAAAGCCTTGGAAGAAGGAGGCCCTGGGAATTTGGAAAAGGTGATGTTGCTTTTTATGATCTTGCTGAAGCCATGGTGAAAAATATTCGGGAAGAGGATACGATTTCTATGCCTGCAATAGATCTTTCTGAAAAAGGATATCTGAATACATTTAATCATTTCACTGCGCAGGCTCTTATGACTTCAATATTTTCTGAAGAGCTTGCGGATTTTGTTGCTGATGTCCATGAGCGCCACAATTTACCTGAATTAGTGACCGGCCATTTTTCGGAGAAGCAATTGAATGACCTTGGTGAAGGCCCTGTGGACAATTATGTAGACATGGTCAACAATGAATGGGGACAGGAACTTGGGAAGACACTCAGTAAAAAATATTCAATTCAGACGCATTCAGCATGGACGACGGAATTGCTTGCTGATTATCTGAATGATATGGAAGGGTATTATAGTTGGGCATTCCAGATTGGCTTTAAACCCTTTCGGGAAACGGATGAAATCGTGATGCGATTTTCGGAAAAAATGAACAGGGTGCTTGGGGTAGAGAACTGAAAAAAAACAGTAAATTTTGTTTCTATTTAGGGGAGAAGGATTTGATTTTTTAGAATTTATTTTCTTGGGACTTGTGGTTAAGTACCTTATAATCAATGAGATACCCAGATAAATTTAATTTTCATTTCGTCGAAATTCGGAACGAATATCAGGTTGAAATTTGAAATTCATTTCGTCGAAATGCGGAACGTATATCACGAAGAAACTTGTAATGAAGTCTCAAAATTCAGAAGGTTGTAATTCCCTTAAAACTGACTCAAAATCCACGTCCTGTCTCATATTCATGTTGCAAAACCATAAGCTTAATTTTTCTTCAATTCATAATACGATTCTTTAACAGACTTCACTTTTATAGCAGTATACCCTCTTTGAATTTCTTCAGCACCTGTGACATGCCACTCAGTCAATAGCGATAACCAGTTTTGTTCCACCACGGCCACACTTGTCAAATCTGATCCTGTCATATCCGCACCTTTTAAATTGGCTTCAATTAATGTCGCCAGTGTCATATTGGCCCCTGTAAAATTTACTCCTGTTAGTTGTGCTCGCCTCAGTTCAGTTCTAAGCATATCTGTACTATCCAAACGCGCACTATTTAGAAATGAATTATTTAAAATTGTCCATCTTAAATTCGCACCTCGCAAATCAGCATTTCTTAACTGCACAGATATCGCATCAGCCTCATTAAGATTTGCCATTCTCAAATCCGCTCCATCAAGATCACTCCAGCTCAACACTGCCCTTGTCAAATCAGTTTTTACCAACGAGGCGTTTTTTAAATCAGTATCCCACAGTTTTGCAAACTTCAAATCTGCCCCATCTAATTTTGCACCACGAAGATTTGCACCAGTTAAATCCGCTCCTTCCAAATCTACACCCCTTAAATCTGTATTGTGCACATCAGCATCTTTGAGCAAAGCACCTGAAAAATGTGTATTTGATATAATTTTCCTAAATGATCCGGAATCAATATTCATTTTTGAAAGCATGAGCAACAATCGACCCCTGGCAAGACTAAGCTTTCTCCCTCCTATACTATCCTGAGTGGTGAATTCATAACTCAATGCCGCAATACGACCTATGGTCTCATCACTCAATATATGTCTCGGGGAATTCTTCAGTTCATCATCCACTTGATTTAAAACATTACTCATCAGGGTGACAAAACCAGCCTGCTTATTCGCTTCCACTAATTCAGATTCCTTTTCCAGACGAATTTGATCACCGTGCATTTTATTTGCAGACAATACACTCTGTTGAAAAAAAAATAAAGTAACAATGAGCCCACTGAGAATAAAAATTATTAAACTGAATAAACGTTTGTAAGGCAATGATTTTCTTACAATTTTATTATTCTCATCTGCTGTGGGTGTTTGATCATTCGCCGCAATGAAAAATGATTTAGGGTTCCAGAAATAGAGCGGAATGAGCGTAAATAATACAAAAAGAAGACAAGCAATGAACCCTGTTAAAAAGGATGCATTTTTTAAAGTAAAGCCTGTGAAAATAAATTGCAGCAACAGAACTATTGCAGCCCCTGTCACCATTCCCAAGACGAGATTTCTTCTTCCTTTCATTTTTTACCTACTTATCAAATCAAATCGTTGGCAAAGAAAATCCAAGTTTAGTTCACATGCACCATTTAACTACAATCCCGTCATTCGTTCTGAGCTTTCCGAATATCGGGCACCTTCAATGGTAATTTTGGAAGCAGCATCTTCAATCTCGTGAAGATCCTCTGCTGTAAGCTCTACATCTGCCGCGGCCATATTTTCTTCAATTCGGTGAATTTTCGTAGTGCCGGGGATAGGAACGATCCATGGCTTTTGAGCCAGCAGCCAGGCCAATGCAATTTGAGCAGGTGTAGCATTTTTACTTACAGCAATTCTACTCAATAAATCTACCATTCCCTGATTTGCTTTCCGGGCTGCAGGAGTAAAACGTGGAAGCATGTGCCGAAAATCCGTGTTATCGAATTTCGTTTCTTCATTAATTTTTCCTGTAAGAAATCCTCTGCCAAGAGGGCTGAAAGGCACAAATCCAATTCCCAGTTCTTCCAATGTTGGAATTACATCTTTTTCGTGTGCCCTGTACCAAAGTGAATATTCACTCTGAAGTGCAGTGACCGGAAGAACGGCATGTGCTCTGCGAATGGTTTGTGCCCCGGCCTCAGAAAGCCCGAAATATTTGACTTTGCCTTCTTCAATTAAATCTTTCACTGCACCGGCTACATCTTCAATCGGTACAGTCGGATCCACCCGATGCTGGTAAAGCAGATCAATCACATCTGTTTTTAATCTTTTAAGTGATCCTTCAACAGTTTTTTTGATATGATCGGGATGACTATTCACGCCACTCCACTTCGAATTGACATCAGTTTCGGACGATGGCTTAAAACCAAATTTTGTAGCGATAACTACTTCGTTCCGAAAAGGAGCCAATGCTTCTCCGACAAGTTCTTCATTTGTGAAAGGACCATAAACTTCAGCAGTATCAAAAAATGTAATTCCATGTGCAACAGCAAAACGAATGAGTGAAATCATTTCCTTTTTATCAGGAAAAGGGACATAAGCAAAAGTCATCCCCATACATCCCAGCCCAAGTGTTGATACTTCAAGACCGCTGTTACCAAGTTTTCGGAGTTTCATATTAAAATAGTAAAGAGTGATACTTCGACCTGCTAAACTCATTCTTGTGCTACAGCTCAGCAACCAAGTGAAAAGTGACATGCAGTCTTTCGTTTCGGCTATAGCGGACGGTGGGCTGTAGCAAAAGGTTGAGTAAAAATAAGTCTAACTACAACAACCGTCTAAAATTTTCAATTAAATATTTCGGCTATCGCTCGATATTTAAGGTAGATTTTGCATTCAAAGTATAAAGAAATTTGTGTTAATTCAATTTTAAAAATTATTTGCCCCATTAACGTTAAAAAAGTGATGA
>JBDUDG010000385.1:0-3472 GCA_040003045.1 Saprospiraceae bacterium
CAAGCACGGTTCTGTGGGAACGTGGGGGTGAAACTCCCCTGCGTGACCCGACTATAGGTCATTCACTAGATTGCCGGATTCTTGAGAATCCCTTATCTTGGAGCCTACAAAAATTAAAAATGGAAGGAGTCATCAAAATACATATAGAGAAGCTTCCTGAAGGCGTCTATCTTGCCACTTCAAATGATATACAAGGACTCATAGCATGAGGACAAACTATCACCGAAACTCTTGAAATTGCCGGGGATGTTGTGGAGAAACTGCTTGAGGCGCAGACTGAAAAGTAAAATAAGATCGTGACACTAATATTAAACTTTTGACTAAATTCGAATATGAACTATCAGGAATATATAGAAATTAGAGCTGATAAGCGATTTGGAAAGCCATGTATCAAAGGCACCCGAATATCCGTTTACGATGTCCTAAATTGGCTTTCTAATGGCATGACAAAGGAAGAGATTATGGAAGACTTTGAAGAGCTGAATGAACAAATGATAAATGCATGCCTTGCATTTGCGGCAGATAAAGAGCACAAATTAAGGATAGCCTCTTGAACTTATTGTTTGATCAAAATATTTCTCCGAGAATTATCAAACACTTGTCAAGTGTATTTCCAGGGGCTAAACATGTGCGTCATGTTGGACTTGAAGATGCTTCTGACACAGTAATCTTTGAATTTGCAAAGAAGAACAATTTTTCTGTAGTCACATTTGATTCAGACTTTGTTGATCTTAATGTAGTGAGGGGATTTCCACCGAAAATTATTTGGATAAGGACAGGTAATCTGACAACTAAATCTGTTGCTGAACTACTGAACAGTAATATTGAATTAATTAAACGATTCCTTGAATCAGATCAACCCGAACATCAGATACTTGAAATAATAAAAAACGACCTCTAACACTGGATGTAGTCAATGGCGGATATTTAAGTAAACAAAGATCATTATCTTGAAACAGATTAGCACTGTTTGGAAGATATACTCCAGGAGTCGCCACTGCCTACATCCCTGTTCGTCAGACTGTGCAATAACCTATATTTTGAAGAAAAAAACATATAATTTAATTAAAATATATGTTTATTAATTCGTAACTTGATGTATTAATTCATTTCACATGAAGTACATCACAGGATTTGATCGGAATCAGTCGATTTTATTCCCTCAGTGCATTGATGAAATTATTCCGGGTGACTCAGAGGTGCGTATTATTGATGCATTTGTTGAGTCCCTTCCACTTAGTGAATTGGGGTTTTTAGATCACAAACCAGTAGAGGAAGGCAGACCCATGTATCATCCTCGTGATCTATTCAAATTGTATGTCTATGGATACCTGAATCGGGTTCGTACTTCACGTCTGTTGGAAAGAGAATGTGAACGCAATATCGAATTGATCTGGCTGCTCAAAGGAATACGGCCTTGCTTTCGCACGATTGCCGGTTTCAGAGCAGCAAACCCTGCAGCTTTCAGAAATACATTTACGCATTTCGTAACGGGTTTGAATAAAGGTGGTTTCCTGGGCTGTAAAACGGTCGCTATCGACGGCAGTAAATTCCGTGCTGTCAATTCAAAGAAAAATAATTTCAACCAAAAGAAGATCAAGCGTCAACTCACTTACATTGATGAAAAGATCGGTCAGTATATTCAGGAACTTGATGCATCTGACCTAAGTGAGTCCGAAGCGGAAGTGAAAGAACAAAAACTGGCTCATCAACGTCGTCAAAAACGGAAATACAAAAAACTGCAGAAACAACTACGCGAGACCGGACAAGAACAAATTTCGACTACAGATCCTGATTCACGTGCGATGGTCATCCATGGACAGGTGATCGAAGTGGCTTTCAATGTCCAGACTGTAGTGGATGACAAACACAATCTGGTAGTCGAATACCTTCCAACCAACCGTAATGACAAGAAAGCATTGCTTCCGATGGCCCTCAGGGCAAAGAAAATCTTTGGAAAGAAATCGATCATTGTCTTAGCGGATAAAGGGTATCACAATGGAGAACAACTCAATGCCTGTGCACAGGAAAATGTGATTACTTATGTCGCAGTCCCGGATGCTCCACGCAACAGCCCGATCCCAACAGCTGAGTATTACGGAGAAAAATTTCGTTACAACAAAAAACATGATACTTATACTTTTCCAGAAGGCCATACATTGAAATCCAACGGTCAGACATATGACAGGAAATACGATGAAAACATCACCAGAGTAAAACATCACCAGAGTAAAACATTACAGAACATCAAAATGTAAAAATTGCCCCGCACTTGCATCCTGCACCTCGAATCCAAAAGGCAGGATCCTGGAGCGAAGTGAACATGCAGAAGCAGCAGAACGAAACAAGAAGAGAGCCAATGCACATCCGGAGATCTATGCAGCCCGCCAACAAATCGTAGAGCACATCTTCGGGACAATAAAGCGTCAATGGGGATATGATCACATCCTCCTTAAAGGACTCCGGAAAAATGATGGAGAGTTCGGGCTAATATACCTGGTTTATAATCTTCGGAGAATAATCAATATTTTAGGGGTTGATGGAGTAAAAAAGTGGGTGATGAAAATGATTTTTACATTTTTAAGCTCATTACACTCCATACAAGCTAATAGTAGATTAGAAGTAAATAAATTTTTGGCAGTAACAGCATAAACCCTGGTGGGTAATGGAAAATTATCAGAAGGTTATTGCACGAACTGGCGTTATCAGCAACTATTTCATGAGACCAACCTACCTTATAGTCATAATAATTTTATCGATTGGCTGTCACAAAATATCTTCCACAAAGCGCCATGAATTTAGATTAATTGATGAAGATAGTTTGGTTCTGGGTGTTGTAACTTGCAGATTGCCATTCGATTTTGATACAAGCTATCAATGGATCAATTCATCTGATTGTATATGCTGTGACGCAGTAATGTATAGGTGTCATTCAAGAAAATTCGATGTTATAGCGGAAAGCGGCTTTTTACCGGACTCTCATCTGGATTCAGGATTTTATTTTACCATTTCACATTTCACGACAATTTCATGTGATACAAGTAGGGAGTATTATCATAATAGGTTACATGTAACATCTGATGATAAGAAAAGAAGATTTGAACAATTCATAAAAGAGCTTGAAAAAAGTGGGGGCGCTAGGGTAACCTTTGACACAGCCATCATCATCAACAAGAATTTATATGATGTTTTTTGTTTTACAGAGAAAAATTATTATAAGGTTCTGGAGAATGATTCTTCAGTGATAAATACAGTGGTTTTCAATACATTATCGGCACACACCAAATATAAAGGTCGATATATTGGGTTTTCCATACAAAGTAATATCCAGCCAAGGGATAGTTTTTGTCAAATTGCAATGGAAATAATGAAAAGTGTAAAAATTGAATAAGCACCACTTAGCTGCTGATAACATCGGTAGCCGATGCACAACTTCCCTCAAAAAATACCTTGTAGCGATCTTTATTGACTC
>JBDUDG010000064.1:0-11550 GCA_040003045.1 Saprospiraceae bacterium
CAATTTCTGACATGAATAAGGTATCATTCTTTAAATCCTTGCTTTTTATTTGCGGTCTGCTGTTTGTTTCCCAAAAGATGCAGGCTTCCTATATCCTTATCCCTATGGATGATAGCCAGCGCAATCATCTGAAAGCTTATGGTATCACCTATTGGGTACTCAACTCCGGAGTCGAAGCATACTGGCTTCTCAATTACAGAGGAGGATCTTTTGCTTTTGAAAACAATCCTCTATTCGAAAAAGAATGCAAGACTCGTGATGTCAGCTACCAGGTTATTTCAGATGGCGAATTTGTGCGGATCAGGACTGAAATAAGTAACCCGGAAACTAACCAGGAAACTATAAAACTGGAGGTAGCTCCTAAAATAGCAGTCTATACACCCGATTATAATACCAATGGTGAACGAATCCAGCCATGGGATGATGCGGTAACTCTCGTATTGACTTATGCCGAAATTCCTTATGACAAAATATACGATCGTGACGTCCTTGAAGGCAAACTTGCTCAATATGACTGGTTACATCTCCACCATGAAGATTTCACAGGTCAATATGGAAAGTTCTACCACTCTTTCAGCATGCAGCCCTGGTATAAAGAAAACCAGCGTCTTCAGGAGGAATTGGCACACAGCCTTGGGTACTCTAAAGTGTCTCAGCTTAAATTGGCTGTTGTTAAAACGATCCGTGATTTTGTCGGAGGTGGTGGATTTATGTTCGCCATGTGTAGTGCCACGGACTCTTATGATATAGCTCTTGCAGCTGATGGTGTTGATATATGCGCTGATATTTTTGACGGCGATCCACAGGATCCTGATGCGCAGTCAAAACTGGATTTCAGCAAATGCTTTGCATTCAAAGACTTTAAACTTGTCACCAATCCGATGGAGTATGAATTTTCAAGCATAGATCATCGCGACAGAAGCGTCATTCCTGAGAGGGATTATTTCACCCTATTCGATTTTTCCGCCAAGTGGGATCCCATACCTACTATGCTGACACAGGATCACACCAGGACTGTAAAAGGATTTATGGGTCAGACGACCGCGTTTGATAAAAATTATATCAAATCGGATGTGCTCATATTAGGAGAAACTAAGCCCGAGAATGAGGCCCGCTATATTCATGGTGAATATGGATTTGGTACCTGGACATTTTATGGTGGTCATGATCCTGAAGATTACCGGCATTATGTCACCGACCCCGACACCGATTTAAATCTGCATCCGAATAGTCCGGGGTATCGCCTTATCCTCAATAATGTCCTCTTTCCTGCTGCAGAGAAGAAAAAAAGGAAAACATAGAGTCCATAGTTAACATGGATGGCTCAGATGTATCTTCGACCCTGAGTCTGTCATACATGCAATCACAAACCGGATCTGATCCGAGCTTGAATCCTTCCCTTTCAACTATTCCTATGATCTACATCGTTGGAAACAGCTTCTGCGGATCAACTTTATTTGGATTCCTTCTTAGTGCTAACCCAGATGTTATATTTCTTGGTGAATTAAAAATCAAAACATGGCTGAAAGAAAGATCTTGCTCATGCGGACATGCCCTGGACACCTGTCCTTTTTATAGCAGTTATTTTGGACCATTTAATGAAGCAAAAAAATCACTCTTCAGGGATTTGTATCAGCGATCTGCTCTTTCTTTATTGTTCCGAAAAGACCATGCGATTTCGAAACTGACTATTGCAAAAATGGAATCCTTGTACGAGTCCATTAATGAAAGGGTCGTACAAATGTATCCTCAGGCTAAATATATCGTGGATAGCTCCAAGAGCATCTGGCTTTTAAATGGATGGCTGCATACCAGTGTTGCTAAGGACATAAAGATTATCTGGCTGACCAGGAAACTAAAACCAAGCATGGCCTCCTTTACAAAACGAGGATATAAATTTTATCATTCCCTTCTGTCTATTTTAGCAAATAATATCCTGACGAAATATTATTTAAAATGGAACCGAATAGCATACCTTAAATTAGATTATACAGAATTCTATGAGCGGTTCGCAGACATTGCAGATGAGACCTCACTATTTCTAAATACACACATTCCCGCAGAATATAAAAACAATTACAATCATCATGTCATCTCGGGAAATTCACTGACAAAAAAGGAATTTACAGAACAATTTCAAGGTCTTCACAAGGACGAAGAATGGAAGTCTATTCTGACCAGTCGCCAAAAAAAGATTTTATCATGGTTCGAATAAACATACCATGAGAATATTAGTACTCACGATCGAATATCCTCCACTAGGCGGAGGTGCATCACCGATGTCTCATGAAATAAATAAAAATTATCTCGCATATGGACACGAGGTGGAGGTGGTGACCATGTCTTTTCATGATCTACCGCAAAAAGAAATCGTGGATGGTGTGGTCATCCACAGAGTTCAATGCCGAAGATCTCAAAAACATATTTCCTATCCTCTTGAACATGTATCCTATTTATTAGCAGGAAGAAAATTTTTAAACCAGTATCTCAAGAGGAATCATTTTGATATTATTCATGCCCATTTCATTATCCCAACTGGTATCCTGGCCATTTGGGTAAAACGGCATTATAATATACCATTTATAATTACCGCACATGGAAGTGATGTCCCCGGATTTAACCCCGATAGGTTTAATTTTTTACATAAATTATCTCCGCGCATCATACGGTCTGTCATAAGGTACAGCACTGCAATTGTGATCCCGTCATTATATCTGGGATCAATATTGAAAAAAGTCACTAAAGGCGCTAATCCAAAAGTCATCCATATTCCAAATGGCATCAATACAGATTATTTCATTCCCGGGAATAAAGTGAATAGCATTGTTTCATCTGGTCGCTTATTGGAGAGAAAAGGATTTCATCTTCTTATCGAAGCAGTTTCAAAAAAAGAAATTGGATTTACTGTACATATTTGTGGAGACGGCCCACTGAAAAACAGATTGCATGAATTGGCTTCGAAATCATGTACAAATGTTATTTTTCATGGGTGGATTGACAATAGGAATGCGCTTTATAAGCAGCTCCTGACAGAAGCCACATTTTATTGCCTGGTGTCGACGAATGAAAATGCAAGCACATCCTTGATGGAAGCCATGTCTTCAGGATGTGTGGTGATTACTTCTGATGTATCTGGATGTCCGGAAACAGTTGGAGATACGGGAATTTGTATTACACCGGGAGATTCAAATATCCTTTATGATACTTTAATATCAATTATAAATGATCCTGCATTGCAAAATAAATTAAGTGAGGCAGCCCGTCAGCGTGCGATTGATCAGTATGCATGGCCTTCAATCACAGCCAGATACATCAGGCTATTAGAATCCGCAAGCAGAATATGAGCCGTCTCAAAAAAGATACACAGCTGACTTTATTAAGCCGCATTCCAGTCATGTTGCTCAGCTTCATCTCTGTTGTGTTATTGACCAGATTGCTTGGACCAGAAGGAAATGGGGTTTATACTTTTGTATATGCGGGACTGAATCTATTTATCATAGTTGCAGGGTTTCAGCTTGATGGTTCTTTGACTTATTTTCTTTCGAATGGCCAATATGAAAATAATAAAGTACTTACTACAATAGGTCGATTTACATTATTGACTATTTTACTATTCATCATCCTCCTTTTTATCATTATTTTTTTACTGCCCGGAGGGGTCGAGCTATTTATTCCGAAAGATCAGCCTGTTTTTTTCTTTTTCTGGTACCTGGCTATTGCATTTATAATCAGAATAGCTTCTAATCTAATCCAGGCAGCATTACGGGGTTTATTCAGATTCAAAGCGTTCAATTTGTATATCACTTTATTGCAGTTACTGCCCGTAATAGTTTATGGTACTTTACTTATAATAAGCTTTATCCAAAAGATTCATTATTCTCTGATTATGTACTTCAGAATAATCCTGATTAATGAGGCCGTAATTGTATTGGCAGGCATTTATATTCTTTGGAAATCAAACGAGATTTTATTTTCTAAAAATGCTGCTACATATTACAAACCTGTTTTTCAGTATTCTTCAAAAAACTTATTGGGAACCATCGGTCATTTCCTGAATAAAAGACTTGATGTCTGGTTTGTAGAGTTTTACAGAGGTATATCCGTTCTTGGGCAATACGGATTGGCAACCCAAATAACGAATTTCATCAGTGAGGCCCTGACACCATTTAATCAGGTGCTTTTACCGTATTTAACAGGGTCATCACCAGAACAGCATAAATTGATGGTGGGACGAATTGCAAGACTAAATTTGTATATCGCATTATTAGCCGCAGTAATTATAGCCGGCAGTTCATGGTTTTTTATTCCCATTCTCTTCAGTCATAAGTTTGATGAAGCGATTCCCGCATCGCAAATTCTCGCTATTGGGATCATTTTTATTTCACAACGACTGGTATTTACAAATTATTATAAAGCCACTAACCAATTGGGCATTACTATTAAAGCCTCATGGGGCGGAGTAATCATCACCATCCTTTTAGATATTTTCCTGATTCCTAAATACGGGATTATTGGCGCATCAATTGCTTCGGTTACTGCTTATGCTGCCACAGCAATTTTCCTAATATATCATGCGTCAAGGATGCTTAATCTCTCAATCTTCGAAATGATCTGCTTATATAAATCAGATATAATTTGGATTCTCTCCCGCACACCTGATAGTGAAAAAACCAGTTTAGAAAGTGAGGATATCCATTAAAGATCAGGATATTCTGCTTTTGGAAATATCTATTTCAACACATCACCAAGAGAAGAAATAATTGCGGCAGATCCTATTGCCAGAATTTATCCTTGTATTTATAAATTAAAAATCCAATCAGGAAAGCCCCTAAATATCCTAACCATCCGGTTTTTGACAAAGGAGGTTCATAAAAAAGTTCGATCACATGTTTTCCGGGCTCTACATACAAACCGGTAAATCCAATATCTGCCTGAATAAGTTTTGCTTTCTTATCATCAACTTTTGCTTTCCATCCTGTATCATAAGGCAAAGAATAAAATATGACGGATGGCTTAGCTACTTCAATACTCCCTATGATGCGATTCTGAGTGAAGTATTCCATCTTCATTGATTTACCAGTCATCTCATGCACTTTTTCAAGCAATTTTGTAGCCGAACCATTCAATGCAGAAAATGGGATCTTCTCAAGCTTGAAGAGGTCATCATGCATTTCGTCCTCCAGAACTATGCCCTGGTAAAGAGCACTTTGCTTTTCATCCGCCGGAACATTTTTAAAGTCGTCATAATCAATATACTGATCAAACGGAATTCCAAACGGCAGGTAATTAATATTCTTATACACATGGACATCTCCAGTTTTTGAAATTTCTGAATACATGGCCGGATTTGCAATAGTCTCACTATTGTCCTTCGATAATAAATATTTAATGGAAAATAAAGAATGCAAATATTGATTGCTGGATAATCCCAACAACCACCTGGTATTTTTTTCCTGCCTTCCATCAATGATACCCATTTCATCAAGAAATCTTACATAATTTTTATGATTATGAGACTGATACATTTTTGAACCGAAAAAATTCTGGATCATTCCATCATTATAGCCTGATTTTACTGAACCATATATTTTATCCACGCGGTAAAATAAATCCTGATCATTCTTTTTAATATAATCTATGGCTTCATTAGAATAATCAAATTGATATTTTTTGTTCCCAATATCAGCCTTATGGATCGAGTCCCGTGCATTCAATGCAGGCCAGGAAAAAAGTCCCGCTTCTATCACCACAACCAGGAGCAGAAGTGGAAGTACAATACGCTTAAATCCCTCCATCGAGAGCATCCAGATCAGTGCAGTATATGTGCATAAGAATACAGAAGCTTGTATCTGAACAGATTGAGAGATAGTAATTTTCGGTTCATTGTATGGAAACCAGATGAATACTAAAAGGATTAATAGTGAAATGACCAGTACAGTTATATTAGGTCTCTTTCCATTTACAATTTCCTGGAATCCTAATAATCCAATAAATAAAACCGTAAATGGAATAAAAAGAGATAAGGCAGCCTTATAATAATCTCCGGCAAATCCATAAAAAGCAAACCTAAACCAGGGAAAAATAATCATGAAAACCCAAAGCCCAATCAATGAACCATAAAGGATGCGCCTTCTTTTATTGGTTAGCGCAAAGAACTGAACTACGAACAATAAGGTAATCAGCCCGATATAAAACAATGGTGCTTCCAGGTAATTTTTCCAGCCATTAAATTCATTCGGTGTCCCCAAAGCATCATTTGAAATCAACCTGTAGAATGCTGTTAAATTATGTTCCATCGAAGCCCTCCGGAATGGAAATACCGATGATAAATGTTCACTATATGAGACTTTACCTGAAACTCTCGGACTGTAAGCAAACCTATGCCACTGTCCCCCAATAAATGGCAACGACAGGCAAAGAGCAACAATTCCACATATAGCTATTCTTTTATATCCCATAAATAATTCCTTCCCCGAAAAATCATATAAATCCATGTACCTAATGAAGGAATAAATAGCCATAAACAAAATCAGGAAGTAGCTCCGCACATCCAGCATCATGATGAATGGTATGATGAAAAGCCACCAATTCTTTTTTCTCAACAATAATTCAAAACCCAGAAAAGATAATGTCATCCAGAAAATGACTGTAGAATGCGTGTACCAACCACTTCCAACGATGAGATAACCACCAAAACAATAAAGGATGGCTCCTGTAATGGAAACCGGAAGGGAAAATAAAGCCTCACGCAGAAACCTGTAAAAAACTATCCCAGTCAAAAAGATCGTTGCTGCCTGCATCCATGCAATGCTATATGCTATCGTAATGGCATTCATTGGAATATAAACCCAATGCAAAGGATTGAGAAGCAAGCCAGGGTATATATTATCTCCCAATCCAACATAAAATGACCACCCAGGAATGATATTCTCCCTGCTATATTTTGCTGCATGGACAAGATTGGGATAGAAAAGAGTAAGAGTATCTGATCCTACATCATCAAATATGAAAAGCTCTGAACCAAATAAATATTTCCAGAATAAAATAATTAGGATCAACCCGGTAACACTGCAAAACAACAAAAAAGTTTGCTTTTCATTCAAAGGCCAGCTAAGAGGGGTAAGTTTTTGCAAAGACTTACCCGATTTCTTTATTTTCTTTTTTTCAATCGCCAATTTCCAGTGAGGGATTTATTTATTTATTTAATCATTTCTTCATTAAAATACCAAAGCTCAACTCCAAGATCATCTATCGGTCCACCATGGTAAGGCTTGAAATGCTGGTATATATAAGTAATCACATCCTCTCTCCAGTGATATACCTTGTGTTTGTCCCACATGAACCAACCCCGCTGTGCAACCTGAATATCATTTTTAAATTGTTCCATTGTATATTCCTTCCTGCCCGGTACTTTGTGATATAAATTACCGGCCAATTTTTCAGGATCGAGATAATAGGTCTTTACATTTTGAGCAAAAATCGCATCTCCACGATGGTACTTGTTCTTCAGAGTTTCGTAGACTATAGAATAAGATGGAGCCCACGGATGCT
Source organism: Saprospiraceae bacterium (assembly GCA_040003045.1). Lineage (GTDB taxonomy): Bacteria > Bacteroidota > Bacteroidia > Chitinophagales > Saprospiraceae > Opimibacter. The sequence continues at coordinate 7,552 of JBDUDG010000064.1, forward strand.
TTACATACACACGCTTGTAATCCTCCTTAAGGCTCAATGAAGAGATGAGTAAAACCAGCAGCAACATCCAATTACAGAATTTTGCAGAAATCAGTTTTCCGCTTTGATACCACACAAATAGAATAATGCCTACAACAAACGGAACAATATGCGCTATATACCTGTAATCCTGTCCTTCACTGGCAATTAAATAAATCATACTCACCAATGCTATCACAATCAACAAGTAACTAATGCCGATGATGGATTTAATACTCGTCTCAGCGCGTGATCGAAGCACACCAAGTCCGGCTATCAGGGTCATCATCGTGCTATTAATGGGAAGCGCATTGTCCAGCATGTAGTGATAATATTCTCCATAAAAACTATGTGGCCTGAATATAGCACTGCCCAACTGCCTGAACATCCTGAAAGAATACAACTCAAGACCAAAAGATAGAAATGCAATCAATGCAATCCCTCCAATGGCAATCAGCGAAATATAAATTAGTTCTTTTGTTCTGTAATAAATTGCAAGAATTAAAATAAGAATCAGGAAAACCGGCAGAATAATCGCAGCCAATTTTTGCAGATGCGCAAGCAACAATAACATCACCAATGATCCAATGACATAAAGGATCTTTGTATTCAGTACCGCTATTTTTTTACCTCTGAAATAGACCGCCTGATTTTTAATCGTAATAGTTCTGTAAATAATATATGCGGCCAGTAAAAAAAGAGGGATGAGCAATGCATACATGCGCATATATCGGAATAAAATCAAAAACCGGTCATTCATCAGGCAAACAATCGGGATTATAACAGCGATCATTCCCTTGCCATACCATCTGGTGAATACATAATAACAGATCACAACGAAGAGCAATCCAAATATCGCGGATGGAAGCCTCCCCGTAAATTCAGAAACTCCAAAAAGATCAAATACCCACGAAATCAGTAATGAATGAACCCACACTCTGTCATAACCCTCTTTCAAATATTCCAGTCCATGCTGCTGAATTCCAATCGCGGCATTGATCACCAGGTTCTCATCCTCCCAAATATCATAGAAACCCAGCCGATAAAAAATCAGGACTCCACAGATAAAAAAAACTATTACAGAAACAATTCTCAACAAATTATCCTGCCATATTGACTTAAAAGGAAAAATAAACACTGATGGATCGCTCTCAGATTTTACAATATTTTTTAAAATAAAATACCAAAGGATACCTATGGGAATAGCAAGATTTGCCGAAAGAAATATTGTAATTGCATTTACACCTATCCAGCTATAGGTAAGCGCAACGGAAGCAAGTACCTGCAAAAATATCAATCCCAGACTAACCCAGGTGATCTTGTCAATATACTTTTGAAAAACACTGGTCGAACAGACAAATGCCAGAACTCCGCAAAAAATGGAAAAGAAAAGGTTGCTGCCTGACTGCGGCGAAGGACTGAAAACCAAAATATGATTGAAAAAAAAGTAGAGTCCGGCTCCCAAAAACCCATACAAAATGGATTTGCTCCAACGCAGAATAAGGCTATCCGTTTTTTCCAAAACAGGTTTTTGTTTTACAGATGCAGATATGGGCTTGTCCTTGTTATTTTTGGCCACGAGGGGAGTTCATTAGATAGTACGGGGTGCCAAGTTATTTTTTTTTCTCTCCTTATCCAAACGTGCAACAAACGCAACCTGAATTAATTGCATCCTTATGGTCTATTTTTTCTTCGCTCTTGCCTTTAAATACATTTCTTCATGCGCATCCATGGCGGCTTTGACCTCATAAGTTGAGTTTACGTACTCATAACCCTTCTCCCCCATTGTTTGCCAGTGTTGACCACTCAATAACGAATGCAGCCCCTCATGAAAATCTTCATTCATCACATGATATCCGAATTTGGAAGCAAAGTCATCCGGATCAACATGACTTAATATAGCGCACCGATGCCCTGCCGCTTCAACAAAACTATTTGGCAATCCTTCCCTTACAGCTGTATTCATTAGTATCCATGCTTCTGACAATAATTTCGAATGTGCCTCGCCTTTGAACTGATCTATGAATCCCAGAAACTGAATATTCGGATATTGACTGTAGGTATTTTTAAGCTGAATTTCATACTCAGGCACCCTGGCCTTACCTGCTATATTGAAAGTCACTTCAGGAAAATCCTTTGCGAGTTCAAGCATGAGTTCGAGTCGCTTTCGAGGATCAATCCGTCCCATATATAAGACACTTGGATTATCCGATTTCGTAACACTATCCGGAACTTCTGTCGGTGTAGGTAAAAACTGGATATCAGATTGATAATGATAAATTCGTTTTGCCTTTTCTTTCAAAAAATGTGCGGGAACATACAACGCATCTGCATTTCGGACAGACCTGCGCACAAGAAAACTGTATTCGTAAAAATAATTCTGAATGACCTGGATCCGGCTCTTACTCGGATAGGAAAATTCCATGACCCAATCTTTCCATTCTCTCGGATCGCGTGCAGTGACAACATGCGCAGCGTTAGGGACATGCTTCATGGCGAGCCACGTACCGAGAGAAGGTTCGCATGAGTGATAGAGATCAGCTTGTATTTTTTCGTAAATCTTCCCGGAGGAGAATAAATCAGCAGGTTTAAAGCTCAACACTTTTATTCCATCAAGCTCCTCTTCTTCACGCTGGTCTTCTCTGCGCGGCACTACAGCATAAACTTCATAACCCCGTTTGACTAATTCACGTCCAATGATGCGGGTAGCTTTTCCAAAACCTCCATACTTTCCCCAGGCGAAAATTTCGACGCAGATGAGACAGATACGTTTTGGAAGCATGAATCGGAACTGTTGTGAGGGTGAAGATGGAGAATATCCTGTCTTTGGTGAAATATATTTGTGATTTTGATATTCAACATTTCCATAGGACATTCGTTATTTTTGCTCTTTATTCAAACTGTAGTGATAGCAAATAAATATATATTCACCATTAAAACGAAACTGGAATGCTTGAATTGGATACCAGAAATAAAAATTCCGTTATGATCAGTTAGTATTAATCAACCAACACCCTCGCCATTCCACTGCCATTTTCGTTGATGAGCTTCAGAAAATAAATTCCGCTACCAAACTGATGTAAATCCAGCTGGTGGGATTGAATATCTTTTTCAGACGAAATCAGTTTTCCTGAAAAATCATATATCTGAAGTAATGACGATGGATCCAATTCAGAAAAATGAATGATACCTGAAGAGGGATTCGGATAAATGGATCGGGAGAACTCGTCATTCAATGTGGTAGTGGAAGTACTACAATCAATTTGTCCTAATAGGCCACCACCCCACCAGTGATTAAAAGTTTTACAATGTATCAGCACATAGCTGTAATCACCTAACGAGACACCCGCAGGAACATTGAATGACTGAGCACCTGAGTTGGAAGCCAGTCCACCAAGATCGACATTAGTATTTCCTGAAGCAGTTGGCGCTTCAAAATGAATCGCGAGGTAAGCATGCAGATCAGGACCTGCCAGTGTGTTGAATGCACTATCCAATGTGAGCGTGATAGCATCATTGTACGATTCAAGAAGTCCTGAACCCTGGATTGAATAACCACCCGGAGCGGCATCAAAAGTGGCAACCGGCTGTGAACAGTTCTGCGCATAAATATTTGTAATAAAAAAGGGCAAGCAGAAGATCAGGCTAAAATGAAGTATTGTTTTCATGATAAGTTCTGCTGATTTTAATGAACACCAAAATTACGGGGAAAACATATTAAAGTCAATATCCCTGCTTTTCGAATCAGGAATATTGAATAATGAATACGAAATTCGAAATTCATAAGTGGAGCTGGGGGGAATTGAACCCCCGTCCAGCTAAAGCTCACCCCAGCCTTCTACATGCTTAGTTACAGATCGGATTTAAGTCAACACCAGGTACCGTAACAACGCGGTGTCAACCGATTCCCTTTATTTGTCGGCCTCAGGTCAGGACATCCCCTCAGCTTACCCTGCATTAGATTATACGCGGCCGGTTTAT
>JBDUDG010000386.1:0-3417 GCA_040003045.1 Saprospiraceae bacterium
AGTCTTGTTTGGTAAAGGGATATAATTTTTCGACTTCAGCAAAAACGGAATAGGGGATACCTATGCGAATGACTTCTACCATGAGCATATTGTCATCTATGTATTCCATAAATGTTTTTTTTAGCTCTTTGCGTACCTGGAGATTATGCTGATGTATGTACTGCCTGAATATTTTATCAAGGTCGGTCACTGAGGAAATCTGCATTGCTGTTCTTTTAGCAACCGGTTTCAATTCTGGTTTACTGCTTTCTTTATTTGCTTCCATAAATCGGACAATTGTCATAAATATTATGACAATTATACAACATAACCAATTATTTCTAAAAAAAGTTTTATACAGCACTGAACATTGCTTGCATTTATGAACAGCGTTCAATATATTTGCATCGTATAGTAAAATTTAATTGTTCATTAATGGGAATTGCAGAGCGCAAAGAAAGGGAAAGGGAAGGAGTTAAAGACCTGATTCTCAATGCTGCCAGAGAAATTTTTCTCTCGGAAGGGTATGAAAATACAAGCATTCGAAAAATAGCTTCGAAGATTGAATACAGTCCAGGAATCATCTATCTCCACTTCAAAGACAAAAACGAGCTTCTCCTGGCATTGCATGACAAGGCCTTCGAATGTAAGATGAAAGCCCTCTTTATTGATGTTCAGGACATAGCTGATCCTCTGGAGAGGTTAAAAGCAACTGGTCGAAGTTATTTACAATATGGAATTGACAATCCACAGGATTATGAACTCATGTTCATTCTTACCTGCACCATGGAGGCGCTTGCCATCAAAGAGGAATTCTGGAATGATGGCGCCACGGCAATAGGTCTGCTTAAGGAAAATATAAAAGCATGTATTGGGGCAGGCTATTTCCGAAAAGACATTGATCTCAATGAGATATCATTATTGCTCTGGAGCCAGGTGCATGGTATCGTCTCCCTGTACAATACTGAGCGTCTGAATATTTATGCCATAGAAGATAAAAAGGAATTTATGTTCCAATCGCTGGATGTCTTCTTCTCACTTGTTACCCGCGGTCTATCATGAAACACAATTTGAAACTGACCCTGAAGGTCATTTTACTTGCGACAGTTTTGGGGATTTTTATTCCTGCTATACATGGACAGCAAATATTGCAGCACTATGTAGCACAGGCACTTCAAAATAATCTGCAACTCAAAGAGAAAAAAATACTCGAGCACCGCCAGGAGATCATGCTTGAAGAAGCATCACGTCTCAATGGGCCACAGGTAAATTTTATTGGTAATTACACATTGGCAGGTGGAGGCCGCAACATCGATTTTCCAATTGGTGATCTGCTCAACCCGGTTTATTCGACCTTAAACGATCTGACTGAAACACATAGTTTTCATCAGCTTGAAAATCAATCGATCAATTTTCTTCCTAATAATTTTTATGATGCAAAATTCCGGATTACACAATCTGTTATTCATCCTGAAATAAAATATAACAAACTCATCAAGACAGAAGAGCTGTCACTTGCTGGTCTTCAGACGAAACAGGCAAAACGTGATTTGATCAGAGATGTAAAAACTGCTTACCTCCACTGGATGCAGGCGAATGAGGCCATCTCCATCATCGACCAGGGAATGATCCTCCTAAATGAAAACAAGCGAATCACAGAAAGTCTTCTTAAGAACGGCCAGGCCATCCCATCAGCTTTACTTCGCGTCGAATCTGAAATAGATCTCGTGCAAGCTCAGAAACAAAAAGCACAGGGTGATCTCACGAATGCTGCTAATTGGTTCAATTTTCTCTTGAATCAACCGGCCGGCACATCTATTGAAGCAGACACATTTGAGACTGTTCCAGATGTACACATGATCAGTAATGTAGCATCAAGGGAAGAACTCCAACAAATCAAATCAGGTGAACATATCCAACAACTTGCACTGACATTAGAACAAAAGCATTTCGCACCCAAACTTGGTGTTCAGCTTGATCTTGGATCACAGGCATTTGGTGTAGACTGGGGCGGATATGCATTGGGTGGTTTACAGTTGGATATCCCTATTTGGGATAATAAGCAAAGCAAACTTAAGCAACAGGAATGGAAGGCATCCATCGAAGCCAACCAGAATGATTATACATGGACCCAACAGGCATTTGAAGTTCAGCTACAAGCCGAAACACAAAACTTACAATCCGATATTGCTTTATATCAAAGCTATACTTCGATGATGAAGACCAATAGCCGCTATTACGATGAGACATTGAAAAGATATAAGGAAGGCCTAACTAATTATATCGAATTGCTTGATGCGCGCACTGAGATCACGAATACACAATTGCAACAAAACCTTGCCAAATATCAAGCCTGGATCCGTCAGATCAACATTGAACGATTAACGGCTACGGCATCAATTGACTAATTAAAACAGAATACAATGATTAAACCAACCTTACTCTTCTTCGCCATACTCACATTGACGAGTGCGTGTAAGAAAACTGCTGATGCAACAGATACTGCCATTGTCAATACAGATAAACCTGCAAACGTTTTCTATGTGAGGACCACCCCGATATCGACTAGTGGTCTTGATGATGTGGTACATGTGACCGGTATTATTCAGTCTGATAGTGAAGCAAAGCCTTCATTTAAAACCGGTGGTGTGATAGCCAGGACTTTTGTCGAAGAAGGAGATCATGTCAGCATAGGACAATTGTTGGCAAGGCTAAATGTAACTGAAGTTGATGCAATGACTTCACAGGCAAAAGCTGCTCTTGAAAAAGCTCAGCGTGATCAACAGCGTGCACAAAATCTGTATACAGACAGCATTGCGACACTCGAGCAATTACAAAACGCAACTACTGCGGTTGAGTTGGCTAAAAAGACCCTGCAGATGGCAGAGTTCAATCTTGCTTACAGCGAGATCCGTGCACCTATCGATGGAAAGATCATCACGCAGATGATGCATGAAGGAGAAATCACGGGTCCCGGTATTCCTGTTTTTTACATTATGGGTGTGCAGCGTTCCGACTGGAAATTAGTAGCAGGTCTGACAGATAAAAGCTGGGGTAGACTCCACAAGGGCGATAAGGTCAAGATTACGCTTGACGCATATCCGGGATGGAACATAGATGGTCAGGTAAGGAGACTGAGTGATGTTGCAAATCCACAGAGTGGAACTTTCGATGCCGAGGTGAGCATCCCTTCAAAAGATCAACGCATTGCGGCGGGTATGCTGGCCAATATGGAAATCACACCTTCTGCGGGAATTAAATATCCGATGATTCCGATCGAAGCGCTTGTCTCATCTAATGGTAAAACTGGTGTTGTGTATGTTCCAAAAAATGATGTGGCTGAAAAACGCATCATCCAAATTCAACAATTCGAGGGGGAGCGCATAGCCGTGCTTTCCGGTCTGGAAGGTGCAACAGAGGTGATCACAGCCGGCAGTG
>JBDUDG010000065.1:0-11517 GCA_040003045.1 Saprospiraceae bacterium
GAAAGCCGAAACATTCTTGCAGCATCTAAATCGGTCGTTGTGGTTCGACTTGCTTTGCCACAACCTCATTCTACAATTCACCAACCGCGGTAGACGAAACGAACGATGTCATTCCTGCATTCAATCAATGAGATAGATTCGGAATATTTTCTCTAATGTTGAGCGAAAGCCAAAACATTCTTGCAGCATCTAAATAGGTCGTTGTGGTTCGACTTGCTTTACTACAACCTCATTCTATAGTTCACCAACCGCGGTAGACGAAACGAAACGATAGCAAACTCAGGGACCAATAAATTATTTTATTTCAAACCAAACTTTCTCATCAGGATTCCCTGCATGATAATCAACAGTAATTTCCAGGCCCGCTGGAATCAAATCAAGAGCTTTGAAAATGATGTATTGATTCGGGTAGTCAGCAACAAATTCTGCATTTGGTTTTGGTGCGTGATTGTATAATGAACCATAGCCTAAAGCGATCGCGATGCTTTCTTTTTTCCATTCAAAATAATATTCATACAGGACATGACTGCGTACGATCTCCCTGGCTTGTTCGGCGGGAAGAACGATGATCGGACAAATTTCAATGACGCTTTCTTTCAGAATATCTTCTATGCAAAACATGCCGTATCGATGTTTGCCGCTTGGTGCAAAATATAAACCCGGATGTTGCTGGAGCATAATTAACTTTTACCCTGGGCAGGTAAAACGTTTATGGCAAAGAGGATCCTTTTTTTCCAATAAGGGCTTGCGAGGACATCTTCTTTGACGACGCCTTCTCCGCATGTGGAGTGGATCACCCAAAGATGATCTCCTTTGTTTTTGTCGACTATTCCTACATGACCTACCTTGTTTACGCTTCTTCTGCCCCCGAAAAATACGAGGTCACCCTGTTGAGCTTTTTTCCATGGAATATGGTTACCGGATTTTGCCATTAGTGTTGAAGAACGAGGAAGGGTCAGATCCTGTGATTTGGCAACGGTATATACGAAGCCAGAACAATCAAAACCGTTGCCTGCATCGCAACCGCCATATTTATAAGGTGTGCCTATGTATTTACAGGCTTCTTCCGTTAAGGTTGTTTTTGCAGACCTTTCATCGTGTCTATCGATTACAGGGGAACTAACGAATTTGGCTTGGCTTTCTAATTTGTAGTCATGTCTTTTCTGATAATCATAGACTGCCAGCCTGACTGAAGAACAACTTGCCATGGTAATAATCAGCTCAATAAATGATATAAACCGTATGAATCTCATGATTTAACACATTAAAGATTTTTATAATACAATTATCATACCAGGCTAAATGACGAATTTATCCTGATCCTGTAAAAACCGGTATTGATCCCGGTAGCTGGTTAAAGCTGATTTTTCAAGCTGGTAAACCTCGATTCTCTCCTTATCCTCCAGTTGCATTAACGCAATTCCGTTCATATCGTATATGCTGCTATGACCGGGATAGGTAAGGCTGTTACCATCAGATCCAATCCGGTTGACCGCGGCCACATAACATTGATTTTCAATGGCTCGGGCTTTCAAAAGGGCGTCCCAATGATGGATCCTCACCGCGGGCCAATTGGCGACTACTAAAAGCAGGTCATAACCGTCTGTATTTCTGCACCATACGGGAAATCTAAGGTCATAACAAATGATGGGTCTGATCCTCCAGCCGGCGATATCAATGACAGAATGAGCATCCCCAGGGGTATAAAAATGGTCCTCCTTACCATAAGAAAAGAGGTGGCGCTTGTCATATTGCTTAGTGCTGCCATCCGGAAAGACGCAGTAAAAGCGATTGTAATAAAGGCCTTGATCTTCAACAGCAATGCTACCGCAAATTATGAGATTAAGTAGCCTGGCTTTTTCAATCATCCAGGTCAGGGCAGGACCGGGAGTAGTTTCAGCGGAAGATGACGGACTCATAGAAAAACCTGTTGACCACATCTCAGGCAAAACAACTAAGTCCATCGTATTACTTGTTGTGAGGAGATTTTCCACTTTACGAAAATTAGTCTCCGGGTTTTCCCATGAGATATCGAATTGGGCCAGGCCTATGGTAAGAGAAGTGGGGGACATTATTCAAAATTAAAAAAGCATCCCGAAGGATGCTTTTTTTCATTACATGAAATGATCATTAACCCTTTAGAGGGATTATTTCTTTCCTGGTTTAGCAGCCGGAGCTTTAGAAGCGGGAGCTTTTGCGGCAGGAGCTTTAGCAGCTGTTGCTTTCTTATCAGCAGCAGGTGCAGCGCCTTTAGCAGCAGGAGTCGCAGCGGTAGGTATTGTAGCAACAGCGGACGGAGTAGCAGCGGCATCATCTGAGGTCCGAAGTGCTCTTGGGATATCGATAGAAGCTACAGGGATATCTTCGTTATTGAGAATTTCAATTCCCTCGCCAACGATCAGGTCTTTGATCCTTTGGGAAGTCCCAAGTTCCATGCTGGTGGTATCCAGTACGATTTTATCGATCAGGTATTCAGGAGTTGTCTTCACTTTTACGCTTCTCATTTTCTTTATGAGTTTACCCCCTGATTTCAATCCTACCGCAACTCCCTGAAAGCTGACAGGTACCTGGATTTTGATCGGGTGATCCTCGATAAGGCGTAAAAAATCAATATGAAGGATCCGCTCATCTACAGGATGGTATTGCACATGTTTGAGTATACAACTGTGCACTTTTCCATCGAGATTGATTTCTACCTTTTTGAATTCAGGTGAATAAACCAATGTTCTGAGGTCCAGGGGAGCGAGTGTAAAGTGCTGAATTTCATCGCCTCCGTAGAGAACGCATGGGATCAGGTTTTCCTTTCTTACTGCTTTCGTGGCAACTTTTCCGAGGCCGTTTCTTGATTTGGCCTGTAGTGACATTACTTCCATTTCGGTCTATTTATTACCCGGTTAATTTTTAGAGCACGCAAAGGTATGATTTTCGGGGGAAGATGAGGTAGAAATTAATAAATGCGATTTTAGGGGGGATAATTAGCAGTTAATCCTAAAGCCAATCAATCGTTCATCTCCACCTAGTGCCCTACAAACAAAGCCGATATAGACCGATGCTCATGCGTATTCCGAATGGCATGCGCAAATAACTTGGCAGAAGACAAGACTTTGATCTTAGATGATGTCTGCCTCAAAGGAAGTGTATCCGTCACCAAAAGCTCCGTCAGATGGGAATTCTCTATGTTCTCATAAGCCTTTCCGGACAATATCGGATGAGTGCAAATGGCCCTGACACTTCGTGCTCCCTTCTGCACGAGGGCCTCAGCAGCCTTACATAATGTACCCGCGGTATCCGCCATATCATCCACCAGAATCACATCCCTGTCCTTCACATCCCCGATCACTGTCATTCCACTGACTTCATTGGCACGACGTCGATATTTATCACAGATCACGAGGTCACATTGGAAATGATTGGCATAATCACGAGCTCTTTTCACACCTCCTACATCTGGTGCTGCAAAAGTGACCACCTCTTTATCAATATTCATCTGGTTCTCGAGGTAGGGGAAAAATATGGCATTGCTTTGAAGGTGATCAACAGGTATATCAAAAAAACCCTGGATCTGGTCGGCATGAAGTTCCATCGTCATGATCCGATTTGCACCCGCCGTCTGGAGCAGGTTGGCTATCAATTTTGCTGAAATTGGAACCCTTGGCTTGTCCTTGCGATCCTGTCTGGAATAACCATAATATGGGATCACAGCCGTGATATAATCCGCTGATGCTCTTTTAGCTGTATCAATCAAAAGGAGCAGTTCAAGCAAATTGTCGGCAGGTGAGGCAGTGGATTGGATGAAGAACACATAAGAACCGCGGACTGATTCCTCAATTACAGGATGCATTTCACCATCGCTGAACCTGGACAAGCTCCACTTGCCCAGATGTGAACCATAATAATCCGAAATTTTTTCGGCCAGGTATTTTGAATACTGGCCACTGAATATTTTGACTTCCACCGCCATCAGGTCTGATTGAAGGGACAAAATAATTCATTTTTATCCATTTGATTATAGAGGCTTTCTTACCTTCAAAGCACAGGGCGGGAAGACGTTAGTCTAATTCCAGGCACGAAAAGCATGACATCGATGTTATATTGATATTACAACCGAACTCATTTCTGTGGTACTGAGCAATGATATAAATCTTTGGTGGGAGTCCCTCTCTTCCGCTCACCAGGTCTTCTGGTTTATTGCAATTATTTTTTCTGTGCTCTTTCTCATGCAATTCATCCTGTTGCTCATCGGTTTTGAAGGCGGTGGTGACAGTATTGATCATCCCGGTGATGTAGGAACATATGAGCATGAATTTTCTGCATTGTCCATGCGCAGCATCATAGCATTTTTTACTTTCTTCGGTTGGACCGGTGTGCTTGGTCTCAATAATCATGTGAGTGTATGGCTATCAGTAATTCTTGCTTCTGTAGTGGGCATCATCGCGATGTTTATTGTGGCTTATATGGTGTACAAATTTTCGCAGCTTGAACAATCTGGTACGCTGAATCTCTACAATGCACTCGACAAACCGGGTGAAGTGTATTTGTCAATTCCGGGGCAGGGAAAAGGCGTGGGAAAAGTGCATCTCAAGGTCGATGGAACTGTTCGTGAAGTTGATGCTATCACTGAAGGTGATACGCTGAAAACAGGGACATCGATCAAAGTAGTTGAAATCATGAATGGCAATATTCTAATGGTAGAATACAATCCAATACAAGACGAAATAAAATCTTCATAAAATAATAGGGATTAATATTGAGGTTGTTGAATCTAATTGCAACCTCATCAGTTAAGACAAAAAATAAAACTATCTATCCAACTCCTTCAATCTACTCTTTATGGATATCACAGGCTCAGTAGTGGTTATTGTCGCTGGTCTTATCGGCCTCGTATTCATCATGCTGCTTTGGTTCGTTTCCAGGTACAAAAGATGTCCTTCCGATAAAATTCTTGTCATCTATGGTAAAACTGGCACCGGCAATTCTTCAAAATGTCTGGCGGGTGGCGCTGCATTTGTATGGCCCGTCATTCAGGATTATGATTTCCTTGATCTGACGCCAATCAGTATTGATGTGGATCTGCGTGGTGCTCTCTCCCGTCAGAATATTCGCGTCAGTGTTCCATCCAGATTTACAATTGCCGTCAGCAATGAACCTGGTGTGATGGAAGTGGCTTCCGAAAGATTGCTTCGTAAATCTACCGATGAGATTCGCGAAACAGCAAAAGATATCATCTTCGGTCAGCTGCGTCTTGTCGTAGCGACAATGGATATAGAAGAAATTAATTCGGACCGAGATAAATTTTTAACCTATGTCAGTTCCAATGTGGGCAATGAGTTAAAGAAAATTGGTTTGATGCTGATCAATGTCAATGTCACGGATATACAGGACGAGAGCGGTTACATCGAAGCACTTGGAAAAGAAGCTGCTGCAAAAGCGATCAATGATGCTAAACAAAGTGTCGCTGAAAAAAATCGCGATGGAAGTATCGGCGAGGCGAATGCAAATAAAGAAAAACGTATTAGTGTAAGTTCGGCAGATGCGCTGGCTAAAGTAGGTGAGGCCACTGCAGGTGCCAATTCGATCACCGGTGAAAATGAAGCCCTTGTACGAATTGCAAAATCTAATGCTGAACGAAGACAACGTGAAGCTGAATCATTAAGTCTTGCAACTGCATCTGAAAAAATCCAGGCTGCCCGATCTTTAAAGGAATCCTATTCTGCGGAGAAAGATGCTGAAATGGCGCGTGCAGATCGTGAACGTGCCACGAGGGAGGCAGACATCATCGTCCTCTCCGAAATTGCAAAACGCCGCGTTGAAATTGATGCTGAAGCCGAAGCTGAAAGGACAAGAAGAATAGCAAGGGGAGAAGCTGATGCAGTCTTCATGCGCAAGGAAGCAGAAGCAAAAGGTCTCTATGAAATATTGCAAAAACAAGCGGATGGTTTTGATGAAGTGGTCAAAGCTGCTGGTGGAAATCCTCGTGACGCAGTTCTTTTACTCATTGCAGATAAATTACCAGAGCTCTTAAAAATCCAGGTGGATGCGATTAAAAATATCAAGATCGATAAAGTCACCGTCTGGGAAAATGGCAATGGTGATGGAAATATGAACAACACTTCTAATTTCATCGCAGGCATGTATAAATCGATTCCGCCACTGAGTGAACTGTTCAATATGGCCGGAATGGATCTCCCTGCGTATCTCGGAAAAAAGGAAAAGCAGGAAAATGATGTTGAGGAGGTTTACCCTCTAACCCCTGAAAAGGGGGACTTGAAGAAGAAATGAAGATTTTTACCACCATCACTCTGATGGTTCGACATACCATACACAGGTTCACCCCACATTTCACCAACCAAAGGGAAGAGGACCTCTTTTCTTTCCCTTCGACAAGCTTAGGGACCAAGTTGGGGGATAGAATTTAATAAAGGGTCCCCCTTTTCAGGCAGGGGTCACTTAAAATTTCAAATGTTTCACCGTCAACTTATCATGTATAAGCTGTCGCAGCGAATCAATTCCGATGTCAAGATGTATCGCCGCAAAATTTCCGGTAACGGCGAGATCGCTATGTGAAGTTTTTACTCCTTCAGGAACCATCGGCATATCTGAAACAAGGAGTAGGGCGCCGGTTGGAATGCCATTATGAAAACCTACACTGAATAATGTGGCAGTCTCCATATCCACTGCAGTGGCGCGGATCTTGTTAAGATATTTTTTAAATTTTAAATCAAATTCCCAAACTCTTCTGTTGGTTGTATACACTGTACCGGTCCAATAATCTTTTGCATAATCCCGGATGGTAGTGGAGATGGCTTTTTGTAGAGCGAAGGCCGGAAGTGCGGGCACCTCTGCAGGAAAATAATCGTTGGATGTTCCTTCTCCACGGATAGCAGCGATCGGAAGGATCATGTCGCCTACTTTATTTTTTTTCAACTTAAGGCCGCCGCATTTTCCGAGGAACAAACATGCTTTGGGTTTGATGGCCATCAATAGATCCATGATGGTGGCTGCATTGGCACTGCCCATTCCGAAATTGATGATGGTGATATTTTCAGCAGTAGCGCATTGCATGGAAAGACCTATTCCATAGATCTCCACATCAAATTTTTTTGCAAATACATCCACATAGTGAGAGAAATTGACTAGCAGGATATACCGCTCAAATTTGTCCAGTGACATACCCGTATACCTGGGCAGCCAATTGTTGACGATGTCAGATTTTGTTTTCATTGTTCACCTGGATCCCTGAAGAGGACTTGAAAATTTCGTTATTAAATATTTAGCACGGAGAAAAAGTAATTATTTATTTCAATCACGAATCACGCTTTTTATGCTTCACTTTTCACTTTTCACTTTTCACTTTTTTGCCGCTAATTCCGCTAATTCACGCTAATTTATTTCCACCTTTTTTTCGCCACTAATTGCACGAATGCACACAAATTAATTTTAGTTCCATCTTTATGGGGAACAGAGTTCGAAGAATTCAAGGGGGTACAATTCTCTTCACTCTTCACTCTTATTCATCTCATGATACACAGCCGACATAGCACCATCCTTCCTCCTCACTTCAATCTTCAGTATCCGTCGCAACGTTTCAATATCTGCATCTTCGATCCATCGATCTATATCTCCGCCAGATGACGCCCGGTTAGCTTTGATATTGTCACGCACTGCATATAGAACGGCAGCTATATGTTTGCATACAGGGCCGTGCTCGAATGGACAGGTGCATTGCCATGTTGTGATGGCGTCATGCCCTTCAAGCAGTACATGGTAAGTTTCACTTCCTTCCACAGTGGCTGTCCATCCGTCTGAAGTTTGCTTTAGCATTATTATCTTACCCTCATCAAAATAATTCTTACCCAGTTCGGTGACAACTCGGTGAATATCGTCTTCAAATGTATCTACATGTATGCTCATTGCCGCAGTACTCTACCCATTTTTGTTTCTCCACCTGCACTGCAAACCACCATGTACAATCCTTCCGGTAGACCTGACATGGAGAAATTTCCTGAAGAGGTATTGCCATGATTCACCAATCTTCCATTCGTGTCAAATATTTTATAAGTGAATCCATTTTTTGCATTTGCCCAGTCAACATTTACCATATCGAATGATGGATTTGGATAAAAAGTTAGTTCATCAGTAGCAGGAGATATTTCTTTCGTCGCCGTACCATGTACAAAGGAGAGAAAGAATTGTATTGAACTTAACACCGCAGGAAATACACAAGCTTCGTGTCCATATGTTGGATTAAGATTTTCAGATTTGACATCAGGGGCTCCCAATTCATTCATCACTGAGTCTGCCACGATCGAATTGCGGAAAGGGACTTGCTCATCAGCACCGCAATAATATAGCCTTGTCGGTTCGCCTGGTGCCCAATTAAACAGATCATTGTCTTTTAAGGCAAGATTGATCCTGTTATCCGGATTAGCCAGAATCGAAGCCAGGACAGTGTCTTGCAGCATTCTTTTTGCAACGGTATCACCACCTGATGAGAGTTCAGTAATCAGTTGACTATTTAATGTGGTGAGGTTGATAGTACCATTGTAGAATTTTTGAATATCAGTTACAAAAGGCTCTTTGAATATTTCATGAATATCGTTGTAAAGAGGATATGCCTGGTTTAGACCCATGATAATATAAGCCAGGTAAGCAGGTGAACCATAGGACTCATCACTTAATAGTTTATCGCGCATTACACCGGACATGCTGTATGGTCCTGACATATGTGTTGCTGCTGTCACCGGAATAATAATACTCCAATAATCATCTATGAGCTTGTGCAAAGCAGCTGATGCATGCCCTCCTTGTGAATATCCTGCGATAAACAGAAAATTAGGATCATAAGACGGATCATGCGTTTCCAGAAATTCATATCCTGCAAAAAGAAAATCTAATGATGCTGATGCCTCTGTTGCTGCATGCAGATAAGGATGAAAGCCCCTTGCATCACCCAGGCCCAGGTAATCCGGAGCCAACGTAGCGAAACCAAAACTAGCATATGCCAATGCCACCTCATACCCGCCACGCAGCTGGGATGGTACATCTGTGGGACCCGAAGAAGTGCCATGTTCGTAGACGACGATAGGCAGTAGTGTTGAATGAGGTACCTGTGGCAGTACGAGCAGACCAGAGGCAGTGTCTGGTTGGTTGTGAATATCTAACGTCTTGTAGGTGATCCTGTAGAGATCCACTGCATAGTCAACATTTTGTCCAAAAAGGATCAGCAAATCAATTTTGCTTTTGGAACCAAGGAAGGTTGAATTGACAACATAGTCCTGGGCTGTAAGCGGTTTTGAAAGGATGTAAAGTGCCAGAAGCAATAAAAGTCGTTGAAAGGATGTATTCATGACGGACGTTCGGTTGTGAAAATAAATGATGAAGGCTATTTTTTCTATCAGGCCAAAAATATAACTAATTTGGCGAATATATAATCTACCGAAGACGGACGATGTACAAGATAGACCATATCGGCATAGCTGTTGCATCTCTTGCAGACAGTGATCCCTTATTTCAAAAGTTGCTTGGAAGTGCATATTACAAACACGAAGTTGTCGATACCGAGCAAGTGGTCACCTCATTTTACCGGACTGGCGAAAGTAAGTTAGAACTGGTGCAACCTACGCACCCGGATAGTGCAATACAAATGTTTCTTAACAAGAGAGGAGAAGGATTGCATCATATTGCATTCGAAGTGGATGATATTAGAGCTGAAATGAAGAGACTGAAAGAAGAAGGATTTCATGTGCTGCGAGAAGAGCCTTTTCGTGGAGCAGATAATAAATGGGTATGTTTTATACATCCTAAAACTGCCAATGGTGTTTTAGTAGAGTTGTGCCAGTCGATTACGGATGATGATCAGCAGGTGGATGATGCACTGGAGTCCTGAGCAATTGATCATAGCTTTCATTGGGGCGTTTTTTGCAGGCTTCATCAATGCTTTAGCGGGTAATGGTTCTGTCATCACTTTGACTGTGCTCACTACACTCATCGGTCTCCCAGGTAATATTGCAAATGGAACAAATCGCATCGGTGTTTTAATGAATTCTGTTGGAGCTTTAACCGGGTTTGCGCATAAAAAAGTTGAGTATTCCCTTTACGTAAAATATATTTTGCCGGTGGTGATCGGTGCGTTGGCAGGAATAGCAGTAGCGACGCAGGTGACGAATGATCAGTTTATGGGAGTATTCAGATTTCTCATGTTGCTGATGTTAATTGTAATACTTGTCAATCCGAAACGATGGCTCATTGTGCGACCTGAAAAGAGTTTGATCCCGAAATGGATGGAATGGCCGGTATTTATGATCCTTGGATTCTATGGAGGATTTATTCAGATGGGGATGGGTGTATTCTTTCTTGCGGTATTGGTTTTGGTGACCCGGTTGCCGATGATAGAATCGAATGCGATCAAAGCGCTGTCCGTTGGAATATTCACGTTGATAGCAATCATCATATTTTCATTTGCCGGTCAGGTGGTGTGGTCGATAGGATTGGTGATGGGCGCGGCACAATTTCTTGGTGGATGGAGTTCGGCACATTTTGCAAGCAGGATTCCGTGGGCTGCTAAATTTGCATATGTCATTTTGGTAATTACTGTGTTGCTGTCTGTGGTTAAGTTGTTTCACCTTGTTTGAGGTTTCTGCATGTCGATGTAGGGCGCTACATGTTTGATGCAATGTGGCACTGTGATAATAGGATAAAGTGAAAATGTGAAAATGTGGGATGTTGCAATATATAATTAACAATATGATAATGTGGCAATGTGAGACATTAAGAAACTGAGGACACGCTTACATTTTGAAGTTGAGAATGAGATAATTGGCGAAAATTAATTTTAAAAAACAACATGACAAAGGCTAAATATTGCAGATAAAATTTCTGGTTGCCTCAGCCTGTAGGCCAGGGATACGAAATGGAACAATATTTGGTTTTAACCAAAGGATAAGTGCCACGGCAGCCTATTGTGAAACCTTTAAGATTTCCAGCCAAACTATTTGCAGGTCTTATTCGTTATACCTTTCATTATGAAACTATTAACTGTCATATCAGCCAGCATACTATTTTTCATTCCATTCATGGTCTTTAGCCAGAATGCAGGAATAGATGCTGCCATTAATAAAGGAAATGCCACAGAACTTAAATCTTTTCTTGCAGACAAGGTGGATGTTTCCATTCTGAATGAAGATGCATCCTTTACTTCTTCTGAAGCAGTTTCCAGTCTGGCCACATTCTTTACACAGAATACTGTCAAAGGGTATAAGCTTGCTCACATGACTCCTGCGGCTAATGGTCGGTCCAGTTATTCTCTTGGTGATCTTAATACCTCTTCCGGGACATACAGAGTTTATCTGTATTATGATGGAAAGCAGAAGATATCTGAGATAAGGATAGAGAAGTAGTTTGTCGCGCTACGTTTCGGCTCCGGTCAACTGACCTCTTTAATCTTCTAAATGTGATTTCGACTACGCTTGTGCCGTGAAGTTAAAGATATTTAAACCGTAGTTCTTTAACATGCTGTAG
>JBDUDG010000387.1:0-3376 GCA_040003045.1 Saprospiraceae bacterium
AAAATCGTGGATGCGGTCATTGAAGAATTAAAGCCATTCCTCTCTGAAGACGATCTTCTGATGGATTGGGGCAACTCCCATTACACAGATACGAATCGCAGAATAGAACAGCTATCGGCTTCCGGTATACATTTCATGGGGGTGGGGGTATCAGGTGGTGAATCCGGTGCCCGATTTGGTCCGAGCATCATGCCTGGTGGCCCAAAGGAAGTCTATGATCGCGTGAAAGATATGCTGGCCTCAGTTTCGGCCAAGGTAAGTGATGAGCCGTGTGCCACATGGCTGGGCCCGGGTTCTTCCGGTCATTACGTTAAGATGGTGCACAATGGAATTGAATATGGCCTGATGCAATTAATCGCAGAGACCTACCATCTTCTGAAATCTTTGTTTGATATGGGAGATGATGATCTTCATCAAACATTTTCAAAATGGAATGATGGCAAGCTGCATTCTTTTTTGATAGAAATCACTTCAGATATTTTTTTACAGGAAGATGATCTTTCTGATCAGCGTCTAATCGATAAGATCCTGGATAGTGCACACCAAAAAGGAACAGGCGGATGGACCTCGGAGGATGCGATGGAACTACAGGTACCTATCCCGGTGATAGATATCGCAGTCTCCATGCGAGATTTATCTGCTTACAAGACTGATCGAGTCATTGCCCAACAAAAATTAATTGGCCCGCCTGTTATTTTTAACGGGGACATCAATAAATTCCTTTCGTTGATGGAGGATGCGCTTTATTTTTCAATGATTACTACGTACGTCCAGGGCATGGCACTCCTGCATTTCGCATCCACTGCATACCAATACCAATTAAGCCTGAAAGATATCGCACGCATCTGGCGGGGCGGATGTATCATCAGAGCTAATTTGCTGGAAGATATTTATTCAGCATATTCAAAACAACCGGTTTTATCTAACCTTATGCTGGATGAGCAAATAGGTAAAAAATTAATCGAATCTCAAAACGCGATTCGAAAAGTGATCCAGATTGCTGTTGACAATGGTATCCCGGTTCCTGCATTTATGGGATCCATTGCCTATTACGATAGTTTCCGGAGTGGATGGTTACCAGCGAATCTTATCCAGGCGCAAAGAGATTATTTTGGTGCGCACACCTATGAGCGAATAGACCGGGAAGGATCATTTCACACACAATGGAACTCTGAACAAAAATAAAATGGAAGCAACAGCGAAACTAAGTCCCACCATCATCGTCATTCTCGGCGCTACCGGTGACCTGACCTGGAGAAAATTGACCCCTGCGATCTATAATCTTTACCTGGATGGATGGCTTCCGGAGAATTTTGCTGTGATCGGAGTGAGCAGGTCCCCATTGACCTTAAGTGAATTCCAGACACGCTTACATCAGGGTGTAGATAAGTTTTCAAGAAGAGGAAAATCCAAATTAAAAGACTGGAATATATTTAAAAATTACCTTAATTATTTTAAAGGGGAATTTAGTGCAGTTGCCACCTATGCAAACATTGAAAAACAAATCCAAAAATTTGAAAAAGAATGGAAAGCTAAGGCAAATCGCATTTTTTATCTCGCAGTCCCACCGAATTCATTTGAAGAGATCGCGATGAAGATCGGCACATCCGGATTGGCGGACAATAAATTGCAAAGCCGCATCGTGGTGGAAAAGCCGTTCGGTCATGATCTCGATAGTGCAACGCGGCTTAATGATTTACTTCATACGATATTCGACGAAGGCCAAATATATCGTATCGATCATTATCTGGGAAAAGAAACTGTACAGAATATTCTGGCATTTCGTTTTGCAAATGCCATGTTCGAACCTATTTGGAATCGGATTTATATTGACAGTGTACAGATATCAGTCGCAGAACAATTAGGCGTTGAAAACAGGGGGAACTATTATGAAACCGCCGGAGCATTGCGCGACATGATCCAGAATCATCTTTTGCAGCTTCTTTGTCTGATCGCCATGGAACCTCCTGTATCCTTTATTGCAGATGAAGTGCGAAATCGTAAAGTAGATGTATTAAATGCCGCGCGGAAAATACGTCATGATGAAGTACATCAGTATGCTGTCAGGGGTCAATATGGAAAGGGCTGGATAAAAGGTAAAAAGGTCATAGGTTATCGCCAGGAACCGGATGTAAGCAAAGATTCTACGAAAGAGACTTTCGCAGCTGTAAAATTATTTATTGATAACTGGAGATGGCAGGGCGTCCCGTTTTATTTACGAACAGGCAAACGTATGAGCGACACCATGTCTGTCATCACCATTCAATTCCGGCCAGTTCCTCATCAATCATTCCCAACGGAAACGACAGATAACTGGCAAGCGAACCGCCTCATCCTGTATATCCAGCCTCTGATGGGCATCCGGATTAATTTTCAGGCAAAACGGCCAGGCCTTAATATGAATCTCTATCCGGTCAATCTTCAATTCAATTACGAGGATACTTATACATCAGGAACTCCTGAAGCGTACGAAACTTTGCTCCTCGATATTATGGAAGGGGATTCGACCCTTTTTATGCGGGCAGACCAGGTGGAATCCGCATGGAAAATTTTAATGCCAATCATCAATGGATGGGAAGCAAACCCATCAGTAAATTTTCCGAATTATGAAGCCGGAAGACAAGGACCTGAAGATGCAGAAGCGTTGATAGCAAGGGATGGACATAGCTGGATCGTCATGCCCCCTGATAAAAGTTAAGAGACGACAAATTCATACATCAGTGAAATGACAGATACAGAAGATAATATTGGGATCTTTGAGAATACTGAGGATATGAATGCTGCCGCTGCAGAGTATTTTATTTCCATCACAAATCAATCCATTGCTTCGAAGGGAAAATGTGCAGTTGCACTTCCAGGTGGTGAAACGCCCTTGAAATTATTTTCGCTTCTTGCTTCTCCTTCTTACACCGAACGAATACAATGGATGCATATTTATTTCTTTTGGGGCGATGAGCGTTGTGTGCCGTTAGAAGATTCGCGCAACAATGCATTCCAGGCAAAAAAAGCATTGCTGGATAAAGTGCAAATTCCCTCAGATCATATCCATCGTATACCGGTGCAATTACCACCTGATGTTGCTGCAGATCAATACGAAAAACAAGTTCAATTTTTTTTTGACAATAAGAGGGCAAGGTTTGATCTCATCCTTCTTGGTCTGGGAGAAAATGGACATACGGCATCTCTTTTTCCCGGTACTGAAGTTTTAGAAGAAAATGTTGCAGGGATAAGAGCCGTGTACGTCGAAGAGGAAAAAATGCACAGGATCACGATGACGGCTCCGCTGATCAATCAGGCACATCATATTCTTTTTCTCGTCTCCGGTAAAAAGAAAGCTGCGGTCATAAAAACGATTCTAAACGGACCCTATCAACCA
>JBDUDG010000066.1:0-11341 GCA_040003045.1 Saprospiraceae bacterium
AAATCATTTCAGGTCAAATCTTCAATTGCCCCATGCTTTAGCTTGGGGATAAATGAAATGAGGATCTTGGCTTCAGCCAATTGGATTTTCCATTCTTTATTCTTCAGGTTTTTGAAACCGGCTTTTGCTTCTCTCTCCTGATTCTGAATACAGAGCTCAGTCGCAATTGCAACACACCGATGATGGCTTCCCGTATAATCCCCATGTGCATCTTGCTGACACCAAATTGTCTTTCGACAAAATGAATGGGAACTTCTTTTAAAATAAAGCCTGCCTTGTAGGCAAGATATTTCATGCCGATCTGAAAAGCATATCCCACAAACTTTATCTTGTCAAGATCAAGAGTTTCCAAAACTTCGCGGCGATAACATACGAAACCGGCTGTAGGATCCTGGATATTCATCCCAGTCACAATCCGTGTATAAAGTGAAGCCCCTTTTGAAAGTACCAGTCTGTTTTTAGGCCAGTTGACCACTCCGCCCCCTTCTACATAACGCGAACCAATCGCAACATCAGCTTCTTCATCAGAACAAGCATGTAAAAGTCGCAGAAGGTCTTTCGGTGGATGAGAAAAATCTGCATCCATTTCAAAAAGATATTGATAATCCCGCTCTAATCCCCATTTGAAACCATAGATATACGCCGTCCCAAGTCCAAGCTTTTTTTCCCTTTCGATGAGAAATATAAAAGGGCCATACTGTTCCTGCTTCTCCCGTACGATCTCTGCTGTCCTGTCAGGTGACCCGTCATCAATTACAAGAGCATGAAACTCACCCTCAAGCGCCATTACTGCGTCAAGTATCTGACCTATATTCTCCTCTTCCTTGTAGGTGGGAATGATCACCAGCTTATCGGACAATGGGCTTCATTTAGGCCTCAAATATATAGGGAAAAAGCATAGGACAGAGACCATAAGGCAAAGGGCAAAGAACATAGGGCAAAGAGAAGTAAGATGATCACGCACTTTGCACTATGCTCTATGCTATTTTTGCTCAAGCGCCTGCATTCTTACCATCAACTGATCGATCATTTTTTGCTGTTGATTGATGATAACCTGCTGTTCCTTTACTGCCTGAATGGCTAATACCGCAAATTCATCATAAGCGAGTCCGAGAAATCCATCTTCACGTTCATTGACGATTTCAGGAAATAACGGTTTTATATCCTGCGCAATAAATCCAAATGTCCTTTGTTGTTTAGCATCAGCTATGAAACGGTATGATTTGGGTTCAAGCTGCATGATCTTCTGAAGGACATCTGATAAGGGTTCAATATCTTTTTTCAGGCGAATATCAGAGCTTGCCGTATAAACACCTGTACCTGAATTAAAAGTACCAACAGTCACATTATTAAAGGCCAGTCCCATATCAGAACTTGATCCTACAAATACTCTCCAGTCATCTGTATTGTCTGCACGTTCCAGTTTTATACCTCGCTCATTGCCTGAAACATCATCTTGCTTAATATCGAGGTCTGTATCCGGAGACGAAGTACCAATACCTATTTTCAGAGGACTGTTGCCTGATCCAAGCACCATAGCGTCACTTATAGAAACTATGGCATTAGCACCGATTGCATTAGCGTTAATTAGATTAGATACACTGGCATGTGCACTATATCCAATAAAAGTATTTAGGCTTCCTGAAATATTAGTTCCTCCGGCGCTGCTACCCAACGCAGTATTATAATTACCACTCGTATTAACGCTCAATGTATTATTCCCGATAGATACATTCGCATTGCCTCCAACATTAGCGCTAAGTGCTGCCTGCCCTACAGCCACATTATTGGATTCCGTATTTACTTTCAGTGCTTCATACCCGACAGCGACATTTTTATCACCAATCACATTGTCTCTATTTGCAGAAATGCCAATGGCGACATTCTGAATACCTCCTACATTAGCCCGGCAAGCATTTTCTCCAATCCCTATATTATCATTACCAACGGTATTATTATATAGTGAATAGAATCCAATTGCGCAATTACGTAAACCACTTACGTTTTTTTGCAAAGCGAAACCAGAAAAAGCTGTATTCTCATAACCACTGTTATTAGATCCCAGGGCATTGTACCCACAGGCCGTATTATCATTGCTATGATTGTTAGTTAAAGCAAGATACCCTATGGCTGTATTATAGCTACCTCCGTTATTATTCTTCAATGCATCCTTACCGATCGCAGTGTTTGCAGAACCACCCATATTAAGTTTTGATGCGTCTTTTCCAATCGCTACATTATTGCTTCCTGTGGTGTTGTTTTGAAGAGAAAAAGCACCGAGAGCAGAATTATCACTTGCTTCATTTTTCCACAGAGAGGAATCACCCACAGCAACATTATGCTTGCCTGTAAGATTCCAATACGAGGCTCTGTCACCGATGGCAACATTGCCAAATCCGGAGGTATTGTATATCATAGCGGTGTGTCCGATTCCGACATTGCTCGCACCTGAAGTATTAAAGTTGAGTACCAACTCTCCAATTCCAATATTGTCATCACCTGCATTCTCTCCAAGGGCCTGAAATCCAATGGCGATATTATTGTGTACGTCGATGTTATCTGACATGGCTTGCTGACCAATGGCCACATTTAAATAACCAGTGGTACCATTTCTCAAAGCGGATGTACCTATGGCCACATTGGAATAGCCGGTGATATTTTTATTCATACTGGAACTCCCAATGGATACATTGTAAACTCCGTCCGTATTATCAGCCAGAACATTTGCTCCGATCGCTGTATTGCTTTCACCGATTGTATTATTTTTTAGTGTATTAAATCCTAATGCCGTATTTCCAAAACCTGTCGTATTGGAATAACCGGATTGATACCCTACCAATGCATTTCTATAACCACTCGTATTTGTGAAACCCGACTTATAACCAACAAACGTATTTGGTTCGTTGACCATGTTTTCTGAGATGTTTGATGTAGTATGGTTCCCTGCCTGATACCCAACATTCATTTCTTCATTTGTGGTTTGATTGAGCTGTCCCGATCCATATCCTATCGACAAATTACGGCTGCCTATTGTATTGGTGTATAATGCAAATCTTCCAATAGCCAGATTGTCTGAGCCTGTAGTATTGCTTCGAAATGAAAGCGAACCGAAGGAAGTATTTTCAGCACCTGACGTGTTATTGAGTCCACTTTCCATCCCGATCACTGTATTCATGTATCCTGACATATTGTTTGCCAGCGCAGAGGAACCTACTGCAATATTTCCACCACCGGCAGTATTATCCTGCAATGCATTGGTACCTACAGCTACATTATAAATTCCTGAAGTGTTGTTCATGAATGCATCAGTTCCCAGAATAGTATTTCCAGGCATTGTGTTATTTAAACCTGCCTGATTTCCAAGAGCTATGCCATCTGGTGCGATTTTTCCTGCGGAAATATTATTTACTCGGAAACATAATGGTTGATTGTCTGTCGTACCGACAAAGTTGATCAGGGGTGATGTACCAACATTACCATCAATATTCCAACCTGTATTTGAACTTGAGACTTGTGTCCATGTGATTCCGTCATAATAATAATACCCTTTCAAACCGTCGGTCTGGTAAACGATGAGCGATGTAGCAGGGAGAGCAATTGCAGTCCGCTCTACTTGGGTCAAGCGTGGCATCAGGAATCCTTTCTGTGTCGATTGGACATCAAGCATTGCGCTTGCATCAGGTGTAGATGGAATTGGACTAATGCTGACCTGTCCATTTGTCATAGTAACGAAGATCAGGAGAATGGCACAAAAGAGAATTGTAGATTTCATTAGAATGCTTTTTAGTTTAGGTTATGTGGACTAATTCATTTAATGAAATCAAAACTAAATCAGATAAATTGGCGTCATTTGCCCGATTTACGAACAGTAGGATTGAGTTGATAATAGGTAGAATGAGGAGAGTAGAGGGGAGAGGCAGCTTTGACCTATGGCGATATGGTACTTGCCGATCATATTTACACTGAGAGCAAAATATCCCAGACCCAAATTAAAATCGCCGGTTGTATTTTCTTCCATCGAATGGGCTCCAATAGCGATACTCCCACTTTTTGTTTTACGTCAAATCTCATCAATCCTAATTCTGTCCCGGCCCAGATGATTCCACTATGATCTTCAAGTAGACAGGTGATATTGGAATTGCCAAAATTGTTTTCACTTGATATCAACTGCAGATAAGGATACTGCCCCATCACTCCGCTGAGTACAGGACAAACCATATTAAACAAATTAGGATGCGGCTCACTAAGATGAAAATAGGAAGGATTTATAATACGCAGGTAGCTGTCACCGCTATGAAAAAACCTGAATCCACACCTGTAACATACATAGAATCTGCACTATGGAAGTCTTCATCACTGATCAGCCATCATATTTAGTATCACTGTCGCCACCTCTTCAGCATTAGGTTTGGAAAAATAATCCCCATCCGATCCATATGCAGGTCGGTGTGCTTTTGCAGTAAGACACATTGGCTTATGATCCAGATACCGATACCCATCCTGCTCCTGCAGGACATTTTGCATCATGTATGCCGTCGCTCCACCCGGAATATCTTCATCCATGAAAAGTATTTTATTGGTCTTGCGAAGCGAATGAGTGATCACATGCTCAAGATCAAAAGGGAGTAAAGTCTGAACGTCTATAAGCTCCACAGAAACATTATGCAGTTTTAAAAGCTCAGTTGCCTCCACCGCAATCCTCACACAAGATCCATAAGTCACAAGTGTAATATCATTTCCTTCGTGCAATACTTCAGGACTACCAAAAGGCACAGTGAATTCAATCAAATTATCAGGACATTTTTCTTTGAGTCGATAGCCATTAAGACATTCAATGACCAGACCGGGTTCATTTCCTCTCATCAATGTATTGTACATCCCTGCTGCCTGCGTCATGTTACGTGGCACACAAATATGCAAGCCTCTAAGCGTACTCAGCAACATCCCCATCGGCGAACCCGCATGCCAGATGCCTTCCAGCCTGTGCCCTCTCGTGCGTATGATCGCCGGAGCAGTCTGCTGACCGTTCGTCCGATAGCGCAATGATGCAAGATCATCCGACAATGCAATCAATCCATAGATGAGATAATCGATGTACTGAATTTCTGCTATCGGCCTGAATCCCCGCAAAGCCAATCCTATCGCCTGCCCCATGATCGTCCATTCGCGAATGCCTGTATCCCACACACGGTCCTTTCCATATTTCTCCTGCAGACCCGCGAAACCCTGGTTCACATCCCCTATATGACCCACATCTTCTCCAAAGGCGACAACACGTGGATCATGCGCGAGCAACTGATCAAAATACCGGTTCAATACCTGATATCCATTTATGCTTTCTGAATAATCACTATATGATGCATGCACCACAGGAACATTCAAACAACTTCCCGGACCTTCTGCATAGAGATGTGTATTGAAAGCATCTTTCCCAATGGCCTGCCATTCAGTTAATACATTGTCAAGTTGTGCATTACTGTATTCAAATTCGCCGGCCAGTACAAGCCTAGTCCGCCCTGCAAGCTCTACCAATTCAGAAAAAAGCATTTCAAGACCTCCATTCAATTTTAAAAATAAAGATTTCAACTTTTCTGATTCGTTGAAGTCTTGTGGAATTTGATTGCAAATATCAATCAGTTGTTTTCTTTTTGCTCTGATGGGATTGATGAAAGTTTCCCATGCACGTTGTTTACATTCACGTGTGTAGATTACTGCATTCTGACGTAATTCATCAATAGATTCCTGCGTGGCAATACCGGCATCGATCATCCATTCGGACATTTTCAGAATGCAGTCATTGTCAGTCTCCCATTTCAGCCGCTCCGCAGATTTGTATCGTTCATGGCTGCCAGATGTAGAGTGTCCAAGAGGTTGTGTCACTTCCTGAACATGAAACACGGAGGGCAGATGATTTTTTCTTACTTTTTGTATTCCCCGTTCATACATCTCGCAAAGTCCTGGATAATCCCATGCTTTGCAGGTGTATAGATAAATACCCTCGCCATTTTCATCGATATGAAAACCCTCCAGCAACCGTGAAATACTTTGCTTTGTAGTTTGTAATGCCGTTGGCACTGAAATACCATACCCATCATCCCATACAGATATTGCCATTGGAGCCTTAATCACGGCAGCAGCATTTATAGCTTCCCAGAAAACGCCTTCTGAAGTGCTGGCATCTCCGATAGTTACAAAGCAAACTTCATTTCCATCATTGCTCATTTGCAGTGATTTTCCGAGATCGCTATGACGTCTGTATAAAGTGGAAGCTTGCGCGATGCCCACCGCACGTGCCATTTGTCCTCCTGTGGAAGAAATATCAGCGGACACATTATATCGGTCGTCTTGTGACAACCAGTTTCCTTCTTTGTCGATCAGTGGAGTAGCATAATGGCAATTCATCTGACGGCCACCGGAGAAAGGATCATTTTCAGTATCGGCATAAAGCTGTGCAAAAAAATCCTCTACAGTAGAAATCCCTAAAGCAAACATCCATGTTTGATCACGATAGTAACCGGATCTCCAGTCACCTTTTTGAAAAAACCGGGCGAGTGCTACCTGTGGCACTTCCTTACCATCACCGAGGATACCGAATTTTGCTTTTCCACTCAGTACCTCCTTTCGCCCCAGCAGGCTGGCCTCACGACTGACGCAACATATCCAGAAATCCGATAATACCTCCTGAACAAATGCATCAGAAGCTTGGTCAGTCTTGTATTTTTTGAGCTGCTCGCTGGCGATCTCTCTAAGCATGGTTTCTGACTTGATTTTGCTATTTGATTGCAAAAGTAAGGAATATTAAAGCGTCTCATTTTGATGTAAAACTTTGCAAATATTCCCTGTGCAGCCTATAAATCCTCCCATTTGTCGGACTTCTTGTCCGGCTCGTTTCAATTCCGGGCCAAAACACACCGCTTTTCTACCAAATATTCATTTCATAGATTATTTTTGTGTCTGTATGCTGGAAGTTGATACTATACAGGCTCCTTTCCAGTTATTATGAGTGCTTCCCCGCTTTCATACCTTCCTTTTAAAGACATTTTGCCAATGCGTTAATCATTTGCAAAGCACCATTTTTTTATAAGCCTTTACATCACAAGACATTAATTTGACTCAGTAATATTTTAAAATAAAGCAAACCAACCCGAAGAGATTGCAAACGAATTGAACCGCTTGATGTATTTAAAGTAAACTATTGACAAACAAGTAACTATGAAAAGTGGATTTTGGATTTTTATGCTCATGTTGAGCATCATGTTGTATAGCCTGACCATTACTTCCTGTACCGATGAAAACCCTGCGGTCAATCCCGGGACTCTGGCATTCCATATGCACACGCTTATAGATTCTACTGAGGTTGAAAATTATGGCGAATTGCTCACCAGAAATGATGGCCGACGCATTACTGTAAGCACTGCTCAAATGTATATTTCAAACATTAAACTCATCAAGACTGATGGACACATAGTGGACGCGCCGTCAACAATTCTGTTGATCAATCAGGGGCAGGAGGAATATGAAATCGGCAATGTTCCGGCAGGCAATTATAAAACAGTGCGATTTGATGTTGGTTTGAGCAATGCCACAAATGCAAGCACACCTTCCGCATCTGATCTCTCCCTGAATCAGCCTTCAATGTGGTTTGGTACAACGGCACAACCTGATGGATTTGTGTTCCTCAATTTCCAGGGAACGATTGATACCTCCTCTGCAGGTAATGGCACGAATCTTATACCATTCATATATAAGATCGGAACGAATCAACATAGGGTAACCGTTACTTTGCCTGATCAGAATTTTACAGTGGCTTCCGATCAGTTGGAGGTGGTGCATATTGAAGCTAATTATGCCGGTCTGCTGGATGGCCTTGCGCTCGGTGTTCCTGCGAACCTCCGCATCACTACCCTTGCAGATAATACATGGACATGGGTGACAGACTTCGAGGGTAATATTGCTGCTATGTTTGACTATGAAGAATAACACACTTACGAATTTCTATATGTTAAGATCCCTTTTTATTTTGATGCTGGTCTATACTATCAGTAGTATCACTATTTCATCATGTTCATACGACCACCAGGAAAGTATTGGTTGCGCAGGAACTCCCGCTACCATTTCATTTAATAGTGATGTGTTGCCCATATTCAGATCACGTTGCAGCACTGTCCTCTGTCATTCAGGCATTGAACCGACCGGCAATCTAAATCTTGAAGATGCAATGGCCTATGAACAACTTTCAAAGGAAGGAACTGGTTACCTCAACACAGATGTACCGAATCATAGTATTCTCTATACACAACTGAATTCGTTATCACTTCCGATGCCGCCCGAAGGAAAATTGGATCAATGTTCGATCGAGCTAATACTGAAATGGCTTGAACAAGGTGCGCTGAATAATTGATACGGGCTGAAAGGTTTGGGTTGAAATCTGGCTGCTAAAAGCCAGAAAATGGACATTCCATAGAAAAATACTTCCATCTAGACTATGTACTGAGAAATGGTTGTTGGGCCCAATTTTGGCTGAAATGATCAAAGACAGAAGCTGCCCAGGTATCTTTATAGGGAAGACATGCTCCTGGTTTGTGGGAATATTTTTGGGAAATTAGTCGGGGAAGAGGTGGAAATCCTTGTAAAACTGGGGGATTCCATCTGCAAATGAGGAGGAACTTCACTTCGGTTCGAACTTTTTTAACTAAAACTTGGTTTGCTTGAAGTTCCACAGAGTGATCTGGTTATTGAGGTGCCGGGAGGGTGCATTTTAGCAAAAAGTTGAAAAAAATGTACATAAACAGCATGATAATCAGAAATATGTATCTTTGCGGGCTAATTAATCAATTTAATACAATGAATAAAGGAATTGTCAAATTCTTTAATGAATCCAAAGGATTCGGATTTATTAAGGACGAGTCTTCTGGAAAGGAGTATTTTGTACACGTCAGTGGACTCACCGAAAAAGTCAAAGAGAACGATAACGTCAGCTTTGATCTCATCGAAGGAAGAAAAGGACTCAATGCAGTAAATGTCAGAAAAGCATAAGCAAGCATAAGTTATTTCTTTTAGAATTCTAAAGAAGAACCCCGCCACAAGCGGGGTTTTTTTATTTAAATTTAATGGTAGGAAAATCCTATACCTAGAAAAAGTAAATGACCGTTCTTTAGGCTACTTGAATTAAGCTCAAAATTTTTCATCATTGAGTATTCAACCACGGGACCCAGCGAGATTTTACTTTTTGATCCGTTCCATTCCAGGCCACTTCCTGCATTTAGAAATAGCTGTGTCCTGTTGATCCGGAAAGGATAATCTTGCGGTTTGTGAAAATGACCCGGGCTACCACTTTCGGTTGTTTCAATAGTTCCGGAAGAATACAGATTGTAGGTCATTTCTCCTCCTCCTGTAAAATAAGCATGAACTCGTTTCTCGCTAGTGATCACACGCAATTGAAAAGGAACCCCAACAAAGGTATAGTCTGTATTGTAATCATCAAATGATTTGGTTAAGACTGCCATACCGTTAATTACATCAGCAGGATATGCAGGTGAGTAATCCCTATGCTTGAGTGTCACAGCATGAAAACTAATTCCTGATTTGAACTGTAATCGTTTTGCAAGGTCGAAAGAAATATCACCGCTCATTGCCATCCCGTAAGAAGGCTTGTTATTTAGCTCTGGTAAACTTTTGAAATTGGAAACATTAAGTTCAGGTGCCACTGACAATCCAAAATGAATATTCTTAACAGCCTCCTGACTAAAAATAGCTATCGCAAAAGCCAGAAGAAATAAAAAAGTTAAGCGAATATGAAGCATATTATGGAAAATGAATTTCCTTCCCAAATTACATTTATTTTTGCCCCCCATAAATTTGACCATTGACCATTGACCATTGACCATTGACCATTGACCATTAACCATTAACCATTGACCATTAACCATTAAGGTCTCACGATTCCTGACCCTTAACTGATCCCTAATCTTTCTTAACTCTTTTTAAGAAACCAACCAGAATTCCCTGCCGTCATAGAAGTAATAAAACACGAACCATCATGAAAAATCTACTACTCCTTTCCCTAGCGTTCGCTATGTTGAGCGCCTGTGCTTCTGCCGACAAAATGCTGGACCGTGGCGATTATGATGGCCTCATCAACCTGGCCACTAAAAAACTGTCCGGTAAAAAGAAAAAAGAAGAGTATGTCGTAGCCCTCGAAAAAGGTTTTGAAAAAATCACAAAGAGCAACATGGCTACCATTGAATCCCTGAAAAATTCCAATGATCCTTCCGACTGGGAAGAGATCATGCAGATCGCCCGCGATATCGATCGCAGACAAAATAAAATAGAGCCGTTCCTTCCACTTGTCAGCGAAACCGGTTACCAGGCTAAATTCACTTTCGTTCACACGGATCAGATCCTGAGTGAGGCAAAAATCACTGCGATCAATCTCTATGAGAAAAGACTGGATGACATGGTTGTAGCCGCAAGAAAAGGAAACAAAAACCAGGCACGCCAGGCATTTGATCTGATCGATCATATCTGCACTCTCGGTGAAAGCTATTACAAACCCGAATTGCGCGACGAAATGTGGAACCTCGGTATCAACAAGATCCTTTTGCAAATTGACAACAACAGTAATATCATCATGCCTGCAGGTTTCGAAGAAGAAATCCTCTCCGCCGATTTTGCCAATATAGGTGGCAGCTGGGACCGCTTCTATACTGAAATCGATGAGAACACAAAAGTTGATTACAAAGTCCTTCTTCGTATTGTGGATATTGCTACCACGCATGATGAGCTTTCAGAAGTACAGCATCCTTATTCCAAAGAAATAGTAGATGGTTGGGAATATGTGCTCGATGGTCGCGGAAATGTAAAGAAAGACTCCCTGGGTAACGACATCAAACGTGACAAATACACTACTGTCCAGGCCACTGTCGTCGAAACCAATCAACACAAGGCAGCCAATATCCACGCCCGAATGGACATCACCAATACACACACCGGTGCAAGAATCTATTCGCAACCACTCGAAGTAGTTGATGAGTTTAACCACACAGCCCGAAATTTCTTTGGTGATGAGAGAGCTGTAGATTTAAACCTCAGAGAAAGGATTTTCCCAGTCCCATTCCCTTCAGATGCATCCATCATCTGGGATGCTTTCAAAGGCCTGAAACCAAAGTTTTTTGATGAAGTCAAGAGAGCGAATTTCAGCACGTAAGACATATCACATTCACTCAGTCGAGTGTCACTTTTTTGTCGCAATACTCAATACGCATTACGCAATACTTTTTCGAGGAGTCAAAGTGTCCCTTTTTTTGTCGCAATACTCAATACGCATCACGCAATACTTTTT
>JBDUDG010000067.1:0-11329 GCA_040003045.1 Saprospiraceae bacterium
TTCCGGAGGCAGATTGGTGCCACCACCAGCACCATCATACATGTGATAGAATCCAAATGATCCATTATTAATTGTGTTGTGAGCAAATGCATTACGCTGACCATACGTATCTGAATAAATACATGCAGTCAGATTTGTACTCACCACTGCATTCCTACCATAGAGGGCGCAATGACTAATCAGATTGTCATGATTAAATTGTTTGAATTCGATGACTCTCGCATACACGGTGCCCAGAGCCTTGATGGTCATTTTATCAAAAACAACATCGTGTGCACTATCAAACCGGATGACATAATTAGCATTGCTGACCGTTGCGTTGTATTGAAGTATCACTGAACTGCTGTCACCATTTTCAGCCCTGAAGATGACTTGCTTTCCGGTGATGCCCTTAATTTCAGGGATGACTATATGCTCGATGTATGTGCCGGGCCTCACATTCATGATGACTGTATCACAAAGCCCGATATTGACGAGATCGGTGACCGCAGCTGCAAATGTTGAATAATTAGGATTCGAACCGCCAATCGTATAAGTACCCACCATCCCGGAATGAATGGATGCGGTCAATGTATCATTTGATGCATTCGTATCAGTATTCCCATTTGGATTGCTAGTCCAGGCTTTCAGTAAATAATCATTACCGGTGGTGAGCGTTTGCAATCCGAGATTAATTAATGTATCCTCACCTGTAGGAATTGTAGCTACTAAATGAATCGGCGTTTGAGGCACTCCTTCCCATTCCCAATTCACATCAACAGAATCGAGCTGTGCAGCACTAAAATTTTTGACAGAAGCCTGCATCATTTGAGGGCCGACACAAAATGATTCGGTTTTGATGGATGAAATGCCAGCATCTGCAGAAGTCAAAACAATCGTCGGTGTAAATCGCACCACATCATTAGATCCCGAAACCACAGACCAGTCTTTATTAGCATTTCGTCCAGCCAGATAGTAAGCCTGAGTTCCGGCCGCGTTTTCAATTCCCTGGGTGGCATTAAAATCAGGCAGATTATATTGAGCCCAATGATCGGTGTGAATCTCAATAACATTTGATCCCTCATATAATTTGACCTCACCGCGATAATACTGCCCACTGGTCTCCGGTATTAAAAAATAGGCGACAAATCTTCTGTCAGGTGCCGTGCCTATAGTTTCATGACTAAAAATAACATAGCCCTGACCCTGAGAACAACAATCATCATTTGTAGCATTTATCCAACCCGGTGCAATAAGATTATTCGGACCGGCAGGATTAGGAATGTTTTGGCCTTCGCAACACCCACCACCTGAATCACCAAATGAAAGAAAGCCATTCTGCGCGAGATAACAAGTCGAATAGGTATTGCCAAAAAAATCAAAATCAAATCCCAGAGGAACGCTCCTCAATTCATCATCGAACAAGGTATCGTCCTGCGGTGATCCAAATTCTAAATTATAATTATTCGGTTGGCTTACTTGATACACAACATTTACGGGTGCTGCTGGGGGAGTAAACGAAACAAAGTCATTATCACCATCATGTATATTCCAGGTTGAATTATTATTTCTTCCCGGTACGATGATTGCTTCCGTTCCATCTGCATTTTCAAGACCCTGCGTAGCAAGGTAACCCGTACAATCCCCTCCCCACCAATGCAGTGTATGGATCTCAATAACATTCGTGGTTTCAAATAATTTGACCTGGCCATAATAACTGCTGTCACATGGATTGGATCGATCCAATGTGATGACCAACCTTCTGTAAGGAGCAGTACCAAATATTTCATATGACGTACTGGTAAAATCCATATTTGTCCATGCCGCCGCTATAAGATTATTAGGCGCATTCACATCAGGAATATTCTGGCCACAGCACCAACCCGATCCTGGATCATCCGTAAATGTGACGAGACCGTCTCCACCAACAAAACAATCTGTGTAAGGCACCCCGAAGAAGTTGAAATTAAACCCTATTGGTATCTGTGTCACATTATCCCCATACGCATCAAAGTAGGTAGGGTTGTCAATTTCGATGTTGTAAGTGCCGGTCTGGGATAAAGTATAATTAAGTCCCTGAATTATAGTAGGGGTAAAGGATACAAAATCCTGATCACCATTATTGACATGCCATGTATCGTTATAATTCCTGCCGGCTACGGGTATGGCTTCCGTACCATCGATATTCTCCAGTCCCTGTGTAGCAGTCCATCCCTGGCATTGATTCTGATTCCATTCCTGCGTATGGATTTCGATGACATTAGTTGTTTCAAATAATTTTACCTGTCCGTAATATGTCTCACTGCATGGGTTGGCAAGATCAAACGTCATCACTAACCTCCGGTATGGAGCAGTCCCAAAAATTTCATAAGTCGTGCTTACAAAATCCATATTTGACCATGCTACAGCAATCAGGTTATTTGGAAGATTAGCATCCGGAAGTGCCTGTCCGCAACAATACGTAGCAGCATCATTGCTAAAAGTGACAAATCCATCACCACCTACATAGCAATCAGAATAGGTGTTTCCAAAAAATGTAAAATTGAAACCTATCGGAATTTGTGCGATTTCATCTCCGAAAGCATCAAATGGCGTGGGATTATCAATCTCAATATTATAAGTGCCGGTTTGTGAAACAATATAGGACTGCGCCGAGATCTTCATGCCTCCCAGCATCATCAGGCAGCTCAGGGTTTTGATCAAATGGATTCGGGTGTAGCTGTTCAATTTATGCATAATATTGTATGTCTGATTGAACCCTGAACGTGAGAGAAAAACAGGGTAAGCTGATGCAGGCATTATTTTTCAGCATCAAAAGTCAAATAATGGCATGGGCTGACCAATAACGCATATGTAGTATTTTAAAAAGTCTTTTGATCAGAAAATACCGGATATCTGTCTAAATAATGCATTTGCATTATTCCATCCTTTGATTAATCCTGCTTTTTTTGTTCCTGTTTACAAATCACTCCTTCACAGAAGTATTATATTGGCATGAGTTATGTATCCGCAGCGCAAGAATTGGTAATGCAGAAGGCGAGGACCCATCTGATCAAAGTGGCTATTGTCGACGACAATAAGAGCACGATTGCTTCCCTCAGCGAAGTGCTGGTCTATTCCCCAAAAACACAGGTAGCTTTTGTAGCAAGATCCGGCCCTGAATTTCTCGAGAAAATAAAAATCATTCCTGCTTCTGATTTTCCGGATGTAGTCATCATGGATGTCAATATGCCCGAAATGAGTGGGATAGAAGTAGTCAGACAGGGAAAAGCCCTATATCCATCAGTTCATTTTCTCATGCTCACCGTTTTCGATGACGAGGATACATTATTCGAAGCGATCAAAGCAGGTGCCAGCGGCTATCTCCTGAAAGATGAACGTGCTGCTGTGATCCTGTCCCATGTGGAAAGCCTGATGGAGGATGGCAGCGTTCCGATGAGTGCAAGGATAGCCCGTAAGACCCTTGATCTTCTCGCATCATCTCCTAATCCTGTCCCTGGTATACAGATTGTACAGTTGCAGGATCTCTCAACGCGTGAAAAAGATGTGCTCTATCTTCTTGTTGATGGTCTAGAATATCGCAGCATCGGCGACAAACTCAACATCAGTCCAAATACCGTACGAAAACATATTTCAAATATTTACGAAAAGCTTCACATCTCATCAAAGGCCCAGGCGATCCGGCTGATGCAGGGGAACCGCGCATCCTATGCGACCAATTCTACTCCAAAAAACAGGATTCTTCTTGTGGACGATCACCAGATCATTCTTGATAGCCTCTCCATGATGATCAGTACAGTGGCGGATATGGAAGTGAATGGAAAGATTAATGACCCTCGTGAAGTACTCCATTTTCTGGAGCATTGCGCTGTAGATATCATGATCACCGATCTCAGTATGCCACACATGGATGGTCTTGCATTGTCAAAGCTTGTCAGGGGAAAATTTCCTTCTGTAAAAATTTTAATTCTTACTGTTTCAGAATCTATTGAAAATATCCATGAAGCCCAATCCATTGGTGTGGAAGGTTATATTTTGAAAAAAGCTAATAAAGAGGAATTAAGCACAGCCATCAGGACGATCATAGGAGGTGAAAAATATTATGGACAGTCTTTGTCCAAATTCCTTGCCTGATCAAGAAACCTTCAATGCCTCTGCACGACTGACCAATGGGATGGTAATCAGAATGGAGGTCCCCTGCTCTGATCCATTTCCAATTACAATCGCCCCGTTTACACTCTTAACTCTTGATTGGAGATTTTTCAAACCGGTACCGGTTCTGATAGTATCAGGATCAAATCCTTTACCATCATCTTCTATATGGATTATACACTGATTCTCTATATACTGTAGTGAAATGGTTGCATTACGACAGCCTGAGTGACGGATGATGTTGTTGATCAGTTCCATGATCATCGCATAGCAGTGCAGCTTCAGCGAATTGTCAAGGCCGGGATCTGCGCCTTGATGCATAAAGGTGAACCTGATCTTTTGGTTATGATTGAGATTTTCAATGAGCTGTTGAAATATTTCGGTCAGGTTTTTATTCTCTATATCTTTTGGGACAAGGTTGTGTGAAATAAAACGGACATCTTCATAGATGTCTGACATCGTTTCGACAAGACGGTTGATCAGATTTTGTTCTTCGATGGGTTTATCAGGTGTATTGATGGTTTCGAGCACCCATTTCGCGGCAGCTATTTTTGCATTTATGTTGTCATGTAGTTCGATGGCCATTCGTTTGCGTTCGATATTCTGGCCTTCAGTGAGTGCCATTTGTATCTCAATGTTTTTCTTGAAGAGAGCAGCATTGTGTTGCAGTAATTTTTTATTATTTTTTTGATAATACAGAAGGAACAAAAATCCGCCGATCAGTAATGCGGCGAGTACATACAATCCCAGTTGCAGGTTTTCTGCTTTCAGTCGTTGAATTTGAAAATCTTTTTTACCTGATTCATATTTTGCTTCCAATTCATGATAGCGTTTCTGTACTTCAAACCTGGACAGGCTATCTTCAATGCTATTCATCGCTTCAAAATGAAGAAGGGCATTTTTAAAGTCTCCTGCACTTTTATAGGTGTATGCTGCATTGCGTTCAGCCCGGCCTTCCATTTCAATCCACTTTGTTTGCTTAGCATAGTCAAGGCTTAGCATCCTGTACCGGATCGCTTCTGTGAAGTTTCCTTTTTCTTCATAGACATCGGCTATATCCCCGTAGACAGAGAAGGTGACAATATTCAATTTGTTTTTCTTTGATATTTCAAGAGCAAGGTTGTTGTAATAAAGCCCTTTTTCTTCATTGCCTAAACGCATATAGGTGCCTCCAAGGCCATGCGCATTGTCTGCTTTGATCTGTATATTGGTGACCTGAGGGAGTAGCGCTTCTACCTGCAAATAATATGCAAGTGCTTTATTAAAATCCTGTTGGTGAAATGCAGGATAGAAATAATGGTCGCCATAACAATCCAAAATCCATGCGAGACAATTTTTGTTGGCAAGTTTTTCAGCCAGAGGGCGTATCTTCTCAAGCATTGCATTACACTCATCCTGCATTCCATTATTATTCAGTACAAATGCTTTCAGCACATATGCAAAGACGACCAGGCCGGATTTATCTCCGTTTTTTTCTAAGGACTCTATTGCTTGTGTATAATTGTTAAGCGCTTCTTCAAATTCACCCCGACGGTCATGATATTTTCCGATGGCTCTGAAATATAACCCCTCAGTTTTATTCCACAATGAAGTAGTTAGTTTTTGTCTGATGGAATCTATGTAGAGTAATGAAAGACTGTCCTTTTGCCCTGCATATGCTTCTGCCAGGTAATCGTATTGATATACCAGGGCAGAATCCTTTGTGAACGAAGAAGGTAATGAATGCGTCTTCTGGAGAATTAGAAGTGTAGTATCAATTCCCTGTCCAATGGCAGTTCCGTTGCATAGCCAACAGGATATAAAAAAGGAATTGATGAGGATCAATTTTTTCATGAACCTTTCAAAGGTAGTTAAGCTAATTAAGAGAAGGATCGATGCTAAAGATTGATTTATGTCCTCACTGAGGCCAATTATTCAAATAGTATATTAAATTAATGTGTTTACATTAAATTTACATTCATTATATTCATTCGTCAGCACTTTTGTGATAACTTAATCATTATGAAAAGATTAATATAAGTCCTGCAATGTAAAATTTTCAGGGCAATGTTAAATTATCGTAATTTAATCAAAATGATCCCCCATCTTTGTCGCCCTAATAAAATTTCTTATGAAAACGGAGCCTTATCATATTGTCCGGAATTCAAAAATTCACGGCAAAGGCGTATTTGCTAAACGACCCATTCGCAAAGGCACCAAAGTCATTGAATATACCGGTGATATCATCTCCACCGATGAGGCGGATATCGTCGGTGCACAGGAGGAAGGTGGTCACTCCCACACCATGTTGTTCACAGTGGATGATGACAGGGTGATCAATGGCAATACAGGAGGTGATGCAAAATATATCAACCATAGTTGCGACCCTAATTGTGAAGCAGTACAATACGGCGATAAAGTTTTTATTGAAGCATTGCGGAGCATTCCAAAAGGCCAGGAACTTGTCTATGATTATCACCTTCAGGTAGATGGTAAGATCACCGATAAAGTGAAAAAAGAATATGCTTGTTTCTGCGGTTCCCCTGATTGCAGAGGCACTCAGATCGATCCTGCCGTCATCAAAAAATCGGAAAAAAAGCAAGCTGCAAAAAAAGCAAAAAAAGAAAAGGACCAATCCAAAAAACAAATCAAAGAAGCCAAAAAATTAGAAAAGTCAAAAGCAAAAGAGGAAAAGAAAAAATTAAAAGACCTTTCTTCTCCCAAAAAATCCAAAGACAAAAAGAAGAAGAAAAAAAATAAAAAACAAAACAATAAAGTGAAGAGTGAAGAGTGAAAAGTGAAAATCGTTCGTTTCGACTATCGCTCAACGACCGCTTAAAATTTTCAATGAATGTTTCGGCTTCGCTCAACATTTGAAACAGAAATCTCAAATTGGTCATTGAAGTACCTATCGTAAAAATAGTTGATTAAGCACATTGCTTTATTGCCATTCCTATCATTCTAGAATGGCGGGATCTTCTGTGCACTCCAACATTGCAATATTGTTTTTTCTTCCACATTGATTGAGCGAAGTCGAAATCAACTGGTAAAAATATGAGGTGGTCGCAGAGCGGTAGTCGAAGCGAACACCCGGAAAACTTTTCGTTATTCATTATTCATTATTCATTATTCATTATTCATTATTCATTATTCTTTCACTTGTCCCCAGGATTTTCGAATACGCCAGTGGAGAAAAAAAGTAACCTGTAATCGGTATTTAGTATTCAGTTCCTTGTCCCCGTGACTTTCGAATACGCCAGTGGATAAAAACAGGGGAGACACTTCGACTCCTCTTGAATAAGTTCAAATGAGGCAGTTCAGTGCAAGGAAATTTTACCAAAATTTCGAAGGGGCAAACAATAGACACAAATCTTCATCATTCGTTATTCATCATTCTTTTTGAATTCCTCATGGATCTCTCTGAAATTCAGTTTTCCCTTATTTCTTTTCAGGTAATTAATGAAAACCATCGCCCGATGAATACGCAGATCCGAATTTTTTACCTGGTTGACATAGTAAAGAATATTCCGTTGTTTTCCGGGAGGCAGTTGATGGAAATATGTATTTCCCGCCTTATCCTGATCGAGCAATTCTTTTAATTCCTCCGGAAATGGAAGCCCGTATTCGCTCTTATCTTTTTCCAGGTTCACGCTTAATTTACTGCCTTCTTTAAGTTTCAGCTGGTCCCTGATATTTTTATTGATATTGATAAAATAAACGCCATCTCCGGCGGGCATGATCGCGCACTGTACAGACAGCGTATCATTCAATGTGCAAATCACCCTCTTGTCTCCCTGTTCCAGGTAATGCAGTGCTATCGCATTAGGCACCTTGATATGAAAAGTCCAAAGCTTGGTATTGAAATTCTCAATCTTAGAAGTAAATTCCATAGGATAAATTTAATTTGTTTGGGATTCTAATTTTGCCTCCATGATAACTAATAATAGATTCTATTGTAAACCACTCGCCCCGGTGTCTTCATGCGTCAGGTTGAGAAAGTGTGAAACGCGGGACTTCAGGGCAAACCGATAATCCAAAACGAGTCGAAGTGTTTAAATATCTTACCATCGGTAAAACTAATTAGATAATGAATCAACCTCGTTGGCAAGGTGTTTACTCCGCCGTTACTACAAAATTTACTCCTGAAGGTGAGCTGGATATACCCGCTTTCATTCACAATCTCAATATTCAGGTCGAAGCAGGTATCGATGCCATCATTATCGGCGGTTCTCTGGGTGAAAGCAGCACCATAACCCATGACGAACGCATTGAAATGCTCAGTGCGGCCAGATCTGAATTTAAAAACCGCTTACCACTTTTAATCAATATCGCAGAAGGCTCTACCCGGAATGCTATTCATTTGGCTCAACGCGCAGAGGAAGCAGGCGCTGATGGCCTGATGGTTTTACCTCCGATGATGTATAAAGCTACTGACGCAGAAGTGGTTGAATTTTATCTTGATATCGCGTCTTACACCGGGCTTCCCGTCCTTGTGTACAATAACCCCGTCGATTATAAGATCGAGATCACACCATTGATGTTTGAAATGTTATTGAAAAATGATCGCATCCAGGCTGTAAAAGAAAGCACAAGAGATACCACAAATATTACGAGATTGATCAATTGGTTTGGTGATCGGCTGAAGATCCTGACCGGTGTCGATACCATAGCCATGGAATCTATTGTGCTGGGGGCTGACGGATGGGTAGCCGGACTGGTGAATGCATTTCCTGCAGAAACAGTTGCAATATTCAGACTG
Organism: Saprospiraceae bacterium; assembly: GCA_040003045.1. Taxonomy (GTDB): domain Bacteria; phylum Bacteroidota; class Bacteroidia; order Chitinophagales; family Saprospiraceae; genus Opimibacter. The sequence continues at coordinate 8,870 of JBDUDG010000067.1, forward strand.
GTTAAGGCTGGCCAAATTGAAAAAGCAAGGGAGATTCACAGATGGTTTCTCTCTGTCCTGGAACTTGATGTGAGTCCCCAATTAGTCCAAAATATCAAACTTGCGGAGTTGCTCACTGGCACAGGAACAGAACTCGTCCGTCTTCCAAGGAAAACACTAATAGGAAGCCACCGGGAACGTGTCATATCCATTATTGAATATGCAATAGCAAAGCGGCCCGAACTGCATGATTATTTGCATTTATAAAAATGTGTTGTTAAAAATGATTACAAAAAATATAATTGGATACGAATTATCCGCACTGTCATCGAAGCAAATAAATGCCTTTGATCCTGCATTGATGATGCCTTTGCCAGAAGCGTTTTCACCAGTTACAACAGAGGAAATTGATATGGCTCTTGAAAAAGCAACAGCTGCCTGGCGTATCTATCGAAATATTGATGCTGCACAGAAATCATCTTTCCTTTCTGCTATCGCCGATGGAATTGAAGACCTGGGCGACATATTAGTGAAGAGAATCATGCAAGAAACTGCTTATCCAGAAGCAAGAGTATTGGTAGAGCGAAAGAGGACATGCGCACAGCTCAGGATGTATGCGGAGATTGTTACAAAAACTGATTGGAGAAACATCACTATTAATGAAGCCTTGCCAAAAAGAACTCCGTTACCACGGCCCGATCTTAGGAAAATAAATGTGGCTATCGGTCCTGTGATTGTATTTGCAGCCAGCAATTTCCCGTTAGCCTATTCCACTGCAGGTGGCGATACTGTTTCTGCTCTTGCTGCAGGTTGTCCTGTCATCGTGAAAGCGCATGAATCACATTTGGGTACTAATGCACTCGTTGCTGAGGTGATCATGAAGGCTGCAAAAAAAACAGGTATGCCTGATGGCGTTTTTTCATCCCTCAACGGTGATCGTATTGAAACCGGACAACAGCTCGTCATGCATCCATTGACAGCAGCAGTCGGTTTTACCGGATCATTTAAAGGTGGACGAGCTCTTTTTGATTTGGGCAATCAACGTGAAAAACCCATACCTGTCTTTGCAGAAATGGGTAGCGTCAATCCGGTTTTTTTTCTGCCTGAAAAACTTACAGTTGATGCAAAGAAGATTTCTTCAATGCTGATAGAATCTATTACCAATTCCGCTGGCCAATTTTGTACAAAGCCAGGCCTCCTTGTCGCCATCTGGAATGAAGCCACAAAAGACCTCAGTGAATTTATGATAGAAGCATTAGCCAAAATGCCGGCTTCAACCATGCTCAATGAAAATATTACACAGAATTATGAGAGAGGTCTTGAATTAGTTAAATTACAACCCGGAGTTGTTATGATGGATATACAATTATCTCCACAGGAGAACAAAATCCATCCTATGTTGGCTACAGTAGATGCAGATATTTACTTGGCGCATCCAAAATTGCACCAGGAAGTTTTCGGGCCGTACGCCTTGATGGTTCTATGTCGAAATCTTAATCAGATGAAAGAGGTTGCTTCCTCACTTGAAGGCCAGCTCACTGCAACCATACATGCTACACAAAATGAAATGGATATCGCTGGTGAATTAGTAGAGATCCTGATTGAAAAAGCAGGCCGTATTATTTTCAATGGGGTGCCAACAGGTGTTGAGGTCATAGAATCGATGACGCATGGGGGCCCTTATCCCGCCAGCACGGATAGTCGCTTCACAGCCGTAGGATACCATGCAATCCTCCGCTGGCTCAGACCCATTACTTTTCAGAATTTCCCTGAAGATATGCTGCCTTCTATATTCAGTTGAAATCCACACAACAATATTGAAATTTGAAAAGAAGGCTTTATCTATGCAGTCAATTCAGCAATAACCAGACATGTAGGCCATGCAAAGCACAACGATTTATTCATTCCTTATTTGTTTTTTGACATTTGCCAGCAGTTTTATTTTCAATGTTAACGCGCAGGCCATAAAGGGCATGGATACAGTGAAAGATTCCATGATGATGATAGATCCTATCTCTGCAGACCGACCTGATCAATCTGATGGAGCGACCACGCTTGAGAAAGGGTATTTCCAAATGGAGAATGGCGTATCTATAGAAGATATCAAACCTGGTTTCATTTATACATATCCATCTACTTTATGGAAAATAGGCGTGAGTAAAACTTTTGAATTACGTGTATTAACCGAATATATCAACATTACACACGAAGGTCTTCCTGACCATGATGGTTTGCTCCCTATCCAGGTTGGATTTAAATCAAAATTATTTGATCAAAAAGGATTGATACCCGATGCTACTGTGATTGGATTTCTTTCCTTACCGGGCCTCGCTTCTAAGCAATTTGAAACCACTTATTTTGCACCATCCATGAGGCTTGCGTTCCAAAACGATATCACAGACAAGTTGTATGTGACGTACAATTTGGGTGCTGAATGGAATGGTGAAGATGCACGTCCAAATTTCCTGTACACTTTTGAGA
>JBDUDG010000388.1:0-3351 GCA_040003045.1 Saprospiraceae bacterium
AACATACCTAATTTTACCCCATGACCAAAATCAATATCGGTCTTGTCCAGATGAGCTGTGTAGCAGATAAAGCAATCAACATGAACAAGGCTATTGAAGGCATCAGGAAGGCACATCACGACGGTGCGCAGATCGTGTGTCTTCAGGAGCTGTTTACATCCCTGTATTTCTGCGATGAAGAAGACTATGATAACTTCTTATTGGCAGAAGCCATCCCGGGTCCATCAACAGATACTTTGTCGAAATTGGCTGGCGAATTAGGAGTAGTCATCATTGCATCTTTATTTGAAAAAAGAGCGCAAGGAATTTATCACAATACAACCGCTGTGCTGGATGCTGATGGAACATATCTGGGCAAGTATAGGAAGATGCATATTCCGGATGATCCGCATTATTATGAAAAATTTTATTTCACACCCGGCGATCTCGGATATAAAGTATTCAAAACAAAATTTGCAACCATCGGTGTACTTATATGCTGGGATCAGTGGTATCCTGAAGCTGCGAGAATCACTTCACTGATGGGCGCGGAAATTCTTTTTTATCCAACAGCCATTGGTTGGGCGACATCACAAAGTGAAGAGACAAACACCGAGCAATACAATGCGTGGCAAACAATACAACGCAGTCATGCTGTAGCCAATGGCGTGCATGTCGTCGGAGTGAATCGCGTGGGAATGGAGCAGGATGGAAGGATGAAGTTTTGGGGAGGGTCATTCGTGTCAAATCCTTTCGGAACAATCATACAACAGGCATCACATGACAAAGAAGAAACGATAGTAGTTGAAATCGATACACAAAAAACAGATCAATATCGGACACACTGGCCTTTCATGCGGGATCGCCGTATTGATTCTTACGAACCCATCACGAAGAGATATATAGATGAGTGAATTGACTCCCGCGCAAAACGGATATTATTTTCCGGCTGAATTTGCATTACATACTGCGACTTGGCTGAGTTGGCCTCATAACCCAGATACGTGGCCCGGTAAGATTGAAACGGTATTTAAGCCTTATTCCCAGTTTATTAAAATCCTGGCAGAAGGAGAATATGTCCATATCAATGTAGCTGATGCTGCTATGGAAAATCAGGCACGCAAAATATTGATGAGTCATGATGTGTCACTTGAAAGAATAAAATTTTTCCATCACCCTACAAATGATGCCTGGTGCCGCGATCATGGACCGGCTTTCTTAATCAATCCTGACAGCAGACAACCTAAAGTGATCGTTGACTGGGGACATAATGCGTGGGGAGGAAAGTATCCGCCTTTTGATCTTGATGATGTGATCCCAACGCTCATCGGTAAAGCATATGACATCCCGGTTTATCATCCGGGCATTATCATGGAAGGTGGTAGTGTTGATTTTAATGGGCAGGGGACATTGATCACTTCTACTTCATGCTTATTAAATCCAAATCGCAATCCTCATCTTTCTAAAGACGAGATTGAAAAGTACCTTATGGATTATTATGGTGTGGAACAAGTCCTGTGGGTTGATGAAGGTATCATCGGTGATGATACGGATGGCCATATCGATGACACGGTAAGATTCTACAATGAGGATTCTGTCATCACGGTGATCGAACACAATAAAGCAGATGAAAATTATACACCTTTAAAACATAACCTGAAGCAATTGCAAACCATGCGATTGTTGAATGACCGTCAGCTCAACATTGTAGAATTGCCAATGCCTGATGCAATTTATTATAATGATCAGCGACTGCCAGCATCTTATGCTAATTTTTATATTTCAAATCTGCATGTGATCGTGCCTACGTTTCGGAGTGATCGAGATGAAGAAGCGCTAACAATTATTCAAAGTTGTTTTCCAGATCGAACAGTTGTTGGGATTGATTCAGTTGATGTGATTTGGGGACTGGGAAGTTTTCATTGCTTAAGTCAGCAGGAACCGGCAGTGTAGCAAAAAAAAACCGGCAGCTCCTCGCTACCGGTTCCAGATATATGAAATATAAAGTATGAAAGTTCGCTGTTATTGCTTTGAAATCTGCTGCGTATAAATCTTGCCACTCTGATTGACGGAAAGGATATAATTTCCTTGTGGCATTCCTTTCAGATTTATCTCTTGTTTGTACGCGCCGTTGTTATTGTCATAATTTTCATGATAGACTACTTTGCCGTTTACATCAGTGATTGAAACTGAAAGCGGGCCAGGTGTGGTCTGAAATGAAAGGGAGAATACACCTTCTGTTGGATTTGGGAATACACTAGCATTCTGAAGATCAAGTGTCTGTGCATTATGTATGCTGGTTGGATCTACAACAGGTCCCTGAGCAGTATTATCGATTGTTTCTTCGGCTGCAGGCTTTCCGCAATCTGTTCTTGCTCGCCATTCGTGACCTGGCAACTGTGCCCAGTCTCTCAGCTCGACTTTAGCTTTTTGATTTTTATCATTACGTGTGTAGCGAACAGTGACCATATCCCCGGCTACATAATGCGACAAAGCTTCATGCAGGGATGGAAAATCTGAAATCTCAAATTGATCTATTTTATTGATCACATCCCCTTCCAGTAGACCTGCATCTTTTGCTCCACCTTTTTCGATCAGGGCAGTGATTTTAGTTCCTCCCATGTCCCCTGCAGCATTAACATAGACACCGAGAGCGGCACAATTGCTCTTCAGGCCATCACCTGTGCCTCTAACCCACATTGATGCACTGGCAGGACCGCCATGATTATATGAATAAACCTTTGGGTTCTCACCATTTTTATCATTGGAGGTGATGACTATTTTTTTAAAAATCTGCCCATTACTGTCACCTGATCCTTCACTGAGCTTCCCTTCAATAGCAGTGTTATCTCCTGCGCTTCTGAATAAGAAAAGACGTTCTTCGTTTTCTTTCTTCACCTGATCGTCACCGTCCATTTTTTGCATGACGTCCGGATTGACGGCCATGGTTTCGAGGATCTTCTCTGGCTGATCGCCTTCAGCTACCCAAGTTTCAGTAACAGCTTTTCCGTTTTCATCTATTTTGGTCGTAGTGATCGAGATGCGTTTGTCATTCTTCTCGATAGTAGTGGTCTGCGCATAGGCTGACATACATAGTAATGTGTAAAGTGCAATGAGTAAACTTGCCTGTTTCATAATGAAGATGATTGTTTAGGTTTAAAACGGTTTCGATATTATTTAAAGATAGGTGACTTTCCTATCGGTATCAAGTGTGCATGTTCCTTATTCGATGGAAGGATGCTTCTGTGAGACGAATTACATACTTCTCCTGCTTTTTGTTTTGAATTCTACCCTGGATTTTCCGGAGAGTTCTACCCCCTGCTGAGATTCATACATTTTTAAATATCTCTCATGGGTTTCTGCATCCATTTT
>JBDUDG010000068.1:0-11291 GCA_040003045.1 Saprospiraceae bacterium
GCCTGAATTAAATGAAAAAATTGACCATGAGGATTTGGATTATCGCTGCCCTGACCGGCATCCTGGCTTATGTAGGCCTAGCATTCTATAGGCAACCTGAAAATGAAAGCAAAGAAAAGCTGATTCTTCAGGCTGTGGTTCAGTTGCTTAGTCAATTGCATTTTAAAACCGTCACTCTCGATGACAATTTTTCACACAAGCTCTATGATACTTATCTCGATCGTCTTGATGGTATGAAGCGATTCCTGACCATTCAGGATGTTGATCTGCTGGATGACTATCGGGATAGCCTTGACAATTCATTACAACCATCCAGCCTGAGCCTTGATTTTTTCGATATTTCCTATGACAGGATCAATAAGGCTGTTCAAAAAGTCCATCTGTGGTATCCTGAAATCCTGAGCCATCCTTTTGATTTTACCCGAAAGGATTCTATTGAAACTGATGGTGAAAAAAGATCATTTGCAAAAAATGATGCTGAGCTTAAAGATTTCTGGTATACCTACCTGAAATTTGAAACTCTCACCAGGCTAAATGACAAGCTTAAAGAGCAGGATGATCAGACCGAACAACCGGAAGGCGGAAAGAAATCCGTTGCAGAACTTGAATCTGCTGCTCGTGCAGATGTCAAAAAGGATTTTGATGCATGGTTTGTTCGTCTCGATAAAGTGCGTCGTTCTGATCGTTTTGAAATGTACCTCAATAGTCTTACAAATGTGTTTGACCCACATACGGATTATTTCAATCCCAAAGAAAAAGAGGATTTCGACATCAATATGTCAGGTCATCTTGAAGGTATCGGAGCACGTCTTCAAATGGATGGAGATTATACCAAAGTTGTCGTGATCATTCCGGGTGGTCCCGCATGGAAAGAAAAAGAGCTTGAAGTCGACGACAAAATTTTCAAAGTTCAACAAGAGAATCAAACCGCTCCGGTGGATGTGACAGGCTGGGTCGTTGATGAAGTAGTGGGATTGATCAGAGGTCCAAAAGGAACTAAGGTCACCCTCACTGTTCGCAAGGCGGATGGATCAGTGCGCGAAATCACAATCGTACGTGATGAAGTGGTACTTGATGAAGGATTTGCACATTCGGCGATCATGGATCTTGACGGCCAGGTTGGAAATGTGGGTTATATCTATTTGCCGAAATTCTATGCTGATTTTGAAAATCCAAACGGACGCAGTTGTGCACAGGATGTAGCCATCGAAGTACAAAAACTTATGAAGGCAAATGTAAAAGGAATAGTCCTTGACCTTAGAAATAATAGCGGTGGGTCATTAAATGACGTTGTGCTTATGTCAGGTTTGTTTATTAAACAAGGGCCTATCGTTCAGGTAGTAGGTAGAAATGCCATCCCGACTGTTCTTAATGACAAGGATCCGGATGTCCTTTACACAGGTCCTCTTGTTGTTATGGTCAATAACCAAAGCGCAAGTGCATCTGAAATTCTGGCAGCCGCATTACAGGATTATCATCGCGCAGTAATCATAGGCGGCAAATCCACTTTTGGTAAAGGTTCTGTTCAGCGATTTTTTGATCTTGATAAGGTAGTCGTTGGACAGGATGAAATGAAGCCACTTGGTGAAGTCAAGTTGACATTGCAAAAATTTTATAGGATCAATGGAGGTTCTACTCAGTTAAGAGGAGTGACACCTGATATTAATCTTCCGGACAACCAGGAGTATATTGATTCAGGCGAGAAGGAACTGGACTATCCAATGGAGTGGACAGAGATACCACCAGTTCCTTACAGCCAGGATATATTCAATATTACAGGGATCGATGATCTGAAACGTAAGAGTGAACAACGGGTAGCTGCATCTCCGGTATTTGACAAAATAGAATCTAATGCAAAACGCATCAAGCAGATCACGGATGAAACCAAAGTGCCATTGGAATTAGATGAATATCGTGCACTTGATTTGTCCCGTGATGAAGAATCCAAAGCATTCAAGAAAATATTTGGAACGATCGATGCGATGAAGCCACATAATATAGATCTGGATCTTCATGAAATCGAAGGTGATTCTTCAAAAATAGGCCGCAACCAGGCTTTTCTTGAAACCCTTGCAAAAGATGTTTATCTCGAAGAAACACTACATGTGATGAAGGACCTGATGGATGAAAATCATAAAAGCTAAAAAGGCTAGGTTTAGGTGAATTTTCATTCTAATTCTTAGTTGAAGTATCTAGCGACTTGCATTCCGTCTAGCATCTAGCGTCTGGCATCTTGAGCATATAGAATCCAGCATCTAGCATTTAGCATCCAGGATCCACCATCTGACCTCTGGCGTCTGGCAACTGGGTCCAATACTCAGTTATCTTTGCAATCCATGAATTACATCACACTCGAGTCCGTTTCCAAATCCTATGGGGAGAAGATTTTACTGGATCATATTGATCTCAGGATTAACCGGGGTGATAAAATCGCGCTAATAGCGCAGAATGGTTCTGGGAAAACAACACTCATGCGCATTCTGAGTGGCATCATAGCCCCGGAAGGTGAACATGCTAAAGTCCTCATTTCGCCAGGCATCCGGGTAGGTTATCTTGATCAGGAACCAGAATTTGCTGCCGGCTTAACAATTCGAGATGCAATTCTGACCATCGATCTGCCTGAGATTAAAGCATGGGCGAATCATCACAATGCGGCTGTTTCTGCCGATGAGGAAGCGTTAAGACATTCAGCTGTGCATATGGACGATCACAATGCATGGGATGTGGAATCGACGATCATGACTTTGCTCCATCAATTGCATTTTGAGGATCCTGATAAAGAAATTAGCCAGCTGTCCGGAGGTCAAAAAAAACGCCTGGCTCTGGCCATGGTTATTCTTGCACGGCATGATGTGTTAATTCTTGACGAGCCGACCAATCATCTTGACATGATGATGGTAGAATGGCTTGAAAATTTTCTACAACAATCCGATAAAACATTCCTGGTTGTGACGCACGATCGATATTTCCTGGATCGGGTGTGCAACCAGATCCTTGAACTTGATCGGGGACAATTAAGAAGCTTCCAGGGAAACTATTCAGACTATCTCGAAAAAAAAGCTACACTGCTTGAGTCCATGCAGTCCTCTCAGGAAAAGGCAAAGCAATTGATGAAGAAAGAGCTTGACTGGATTCGAAGGATGCCTAAAGCCAGAACTACGAAAAATAAAGCGAGGATTGATAATTTCGAAGTAGTAAAAGCATCTGCAGCCCGTGTCATTTACAGGGACACTGTACAGATGGAAATCGACATGCAACGTTTGGGCTCAAAAATTCTGGAGTGTCATAGCCTTGGATTTTATTTCAAACCTGATCACTGGCTGATCAAAAAATTTGATTACAAATTTCCTAACCGGGATCGCGTTGGTATCATCGGTCCGAATGGCGCAGGAAAGAGCACCTTCATTTCTATTCTGACTGGCGAGCTAAAACCTACTGCAGGTAAAATAGTACACGGTGAAACGCTGAAGATCGGCCACATGAAACAGGATGGATTGCGGATTGAGAATGATAAAAGGCTTATTGACATTGTGCGTGACATCGCAGATTATATACCGTTGAAAGGTGGTGGAAAAATCACTGCTGAACAATTGCTGGAACGATTTCTTTTTCCCAGGCCGCAGCAGCAGGTATATTATTCTCAGATCAGTGGGGGAGAACGCAGGAGACTTTATTTGCTGACCATCCTGATGGCCAATCCAAACATGTTGATCCTGGATGAACCCACAAATGATCTAGACATCCTCACACTGAATGTGCTGGAGGATTTTTTAATGGATTTTCCCGGCGTGGTGATCCTGGCTTCGCACGACCGATATATGTTGGATAAGCTTGCGGATCACTTGTTTGTGATGGAAGGGAATGGATATATCAGGGATTTCCCCGGCGGGTATACAGCCTATTCGATTTTCAATAACAATCAAATCAATGGAGGAGAAGATGTGATTTCAGAAAAATCCAATTCTAATCTTTCTGCTGCATCCGTAGACAGACAGGAAGTTCGAAAGGCATTGCGACGAAATGAAAAAGCTATGGAGCAGCTTGAATTAACGAAGAAAAAACTGGAAGAAAATTTTCTGAAACCAGATCCGGTACTTGCTGATCTTCAGCTATGGGACAAGGAATTAAAAGAAACAGTAAGTCAATTACAGGATCTGGAAATTAAATGGCTTGAACTCGCTGAGCAGTTGGATACTTTCGCCACTTAATTTTTACCGGTTCCAGATATCAAATTTGAATTTGAGTTTCTTATCAATAAAGATGGATTTCCAATCCAGGAAAAAAATAACGAATGTCATAATAAGCCCTAATGCAAGGCTCATAATCGATTTCCAGGAAACCATTCCCTCAAGTATTCCTTCTGAATTTTCTGCCACATATTTTCCTATAAGAACAGCTATCGTATCGCTGATAAATTTTCCAATTACAAAAGGAGGAATCAAAAATGCTGGTCCGATCCTTGCCATTCCTCCGGCAATAAACAATGGAGTTGTGGGCAGGGGCATAAGCGAATAGAGTAAAATAAAAAACTGCCCTTTCCAGCCTTTTTGTTTCATTTTTTTACCCAGGTATTGAATGTCCTGGTTTTTTGACTTCTTAAATATCCTGGCTGATAATTTTGGTATATAAAGAGTCAATACATATCTCCCAATACAGGAGCCAACTACACCTAACACAATGGCTAACCAAATATTCAGATCATAAGTAATCTGTAAAAAAATAACCACAGTAAATGCCGGAGGCAAGGGGAAAGGAACAATGTCAAACAATATTGTACAGAGAAAGACTAAAAGATATGGCCACCACATGATTAAATATACTAAAAAACATGACCACTTAAATCATTTCATGACGTCGCCGCATATTTTTTTTGATTAATTCAAAACATATGGACAAATCTTATGTATTAGTATTTGATAATTTATTAATTCACTATTCAAATCAAATTTCGAATGGCAAATCCAATAAAAAAAGCTGCAAATGATGCAGCCAAGACCGTAAAGAAAGCTGTGAATACAACAGCCAAGACAGTAAAGAAGACTGCAAAAACAACGGCTAATACAGCAAAGAGGGCTGCAACCGATGTGGGCGATACAGCTAAAAAAGCCGCCATCGATACAGGCAATAAACTAAAGAAAGCTGCTACTGATGCTTCCGCCAGAGTCACCAACAAAGCAGAGAATACTGCCAATAGAACTCTTAGTAAAGCGGAGAACACCGCTGGTAGGGCAGTAAATAAAGCAGGCAGAGCTGTTGACAGTGGAATTAAAAAAGGAGCTAAAACAGTTAACAAAGCCATCAATAAAGGAGCTCGCGCTGTGAAAAGAGCAACCAAGTAATCCCAATCATCACCCCAATCATCATTCGGGTTTCACAGAAAAAATCACTTTTCATGCCGCGGTATTACTTCGTTTAGGGTGGGATCTCGCTGCGCTCGACTTTTCACTCTTCACTTTTCACTTTTCACTTTTCACTTTTCACTTTTCGCTTTTCGCTTTTCACATTTCACATTTCACATTTCACATTTCACATTTCACTTTTCACTTTTGCTCTTCACTTTTCACCCCTGAGGCAATCCTGACATTCGTAAATGCAAGGGGTATTTCAGGTGAAGCCACGCCGCCGAATAAAACTTTGGTGGGTGCAAAACCACAATTTGGAATTACTAGCACCTTATACTGGTCTATGTAACATTTGATTTGTCCACTTTCACAAGACAGGGCCGCATGGTGCCATTTGTTATAAAAGTGATCGGAGCCTTCTGGGTTTTTCCCGGTAAGATGTGAAGTGATATAACCTGTCTCGACATCAGGCCCCCAAAGAAATAATCTATTTGTTCCGTTTTCATTAGGAAAAAATACTGCCAGTGGAAAAGCCCCATCCATCAAATTAAAATCAAACTCAATCGTAAAAGTATCAGGCAGAATGATGTCATCTTTGAAATGTGGAGCGACTTTAGCATAATTTCCATCGGTCAGTAAAAATACGTTTGCCCCCTGAAATTTATTTACCACACCCTTCCCGGATATTAGATTCCATCCATCAGGAAATTCACCGGACCTGGAATTCTTAAAACGATCTTCAAAAATGATTTTTTTCCCCGGTACAAAATCAGGGTTGTTGTGTGGTATAATTGCAGCCTTTTGTGAGAAAACAACGCAAGTAAAAAAAGAGAATATTATGATAAACGGGAGTGGTAAATATTTCATGCAGATTCGAAATTTCTTATTGAATCAAAGTTATTGAGACAAATTTTCTCGCCTAAGAGACGCTAGATGCTAGATGCTAGATTCAAGTCTAATTTCTAATTTCTAATTTCACACATCGCACACCTCTCGCGTCACGCTTGCAGCTTTGGCGGGACTGTACTGCGCTTCACTCCTCACGTCAGAACGACTGCACTGCTCTCACCGCACACTTGGATGATTTATTAGTCTTGCTTCCGTTCCCATTGTCAAAGTTTTGCGCCCAGGAGTTATTCCTGTTCTCTTCCGTATCACTCCAGTAAGGACCTTTGATGTATACGCTGAGATATCTTCTGCTGAGATACACCATATTCAATTCAGCTTTGGTTGGAAGGCGCCATTCATTAAAATTGCCTGTCGTGTAAGCTTCACAAACTTTCTTGGCAGTCTCCCAGTCTAGGCTACCGACTTCTTTAGAGGAGGCAAGCAATCCGTGGTCTCCTGCAGAATTGAGTGATATAATGATACCTCCGTGATATATCTGCCCCAAGGCTAATTTTTGAGGCGGCTTTGGGATTGGAGGCGGTTTTGTTTTTGAAACAGGTGTGGTGACTTTTTCCTTTTCGTTCTGTTTTACAGGAGTGGTCTTTACTTCAGGATTCGTAGTCACGATAGTATTTGTAGAGACAGCATTTAAGCTATCGCGAATGGCCTGGTGACCACGGGCAATAAAATCCAATTTAGATTTGGCGAGAGCAAAATATTCTCCCTTAGGAAATTTGTTTTGGTAAGAGACGAAAGAAAGACTGTCATTTTTGGCGAGAGCAGCGTCCCATGCTTCCCTGTCCCCATTTCCAGAGCTCATCTTAATTACACCCCATATTCCAAGGGCAAGTAATAGTACACCAACACCAATGTAAATATTTCGTCTGCTGCCATTTCCGGCCTGAGCCAGTTCAGGATGTTCTTTAAGTTGTTTTTCTCTTTCCTGTTGCTTTAATAATGCAGCCTTTTCTTTTTCCTGCTGTCTTGCGAGGTCACGTTCTTGTTTTTCTTTCGCAGCTTTTTCTCTTTCCTGCTGCTTCGCAAGTTCGCGATCCTGTTTTTCTTTCGCAGCTTTTTCTTTTTCCTCCTTCAGTTTCTGTTCACGCTCCAGCATTTCACGTGCTGCCTTTTCTTTTTCTTCCTTAAGCTTTGCCTCCTTTTCTTGTTGTGCTTTCGCTAACTTTTCTTTTTCTTTCTGTTTCTCCAGCTCTTTGATTCGTGTTTGTTCAGCTTTCTCTGCACGCTCGATATCAGCAATTGCCGACAATGCTAATGTTTCGAAATTTCCCTTTGGATATTCCTCAAGGTAATGCTGATATATTTTTTTCGAATTTTCTGTCTTTGCCTTTTGCCACAATAGGCCTTCTACTTCATCTTCTTTCTCCTGCAGCTCAAGCTGTTTCAAAAACAAACGTGCTTCCGATTTAAATTCACCTTTGATGGACTGATTCAGGTAGTTTTTATAAGCGGCAATCGTATTGATCCGGCAGGTTTCTTCCCAAAGATCCGTTTCCCATTTTGAATTTTCCTTTGCGCCGGTAACTTCTGTTTCGACATCTGTATTTTTGGTGTCTGAACCCTGCTGGTTTGCATGTGGCTTCGGAGTGGCCACTGCGGTACTCAGTCCAAGTGCATTGACCAATTGATTAAATCCGGCAGAATAATCGGAGGTAAAATCAATCCGCTGTAATCTCCTCAATCTGAAAGGTGCAAGACAATCATCCAGGAGAACGGGTATAATTTTTTTACCGGATTCAAGCGCAAATGAAACCTCATCCATCACATTGGTTGAGGCCGTAGAAGAGGGTGAAAGAATGACGAGAACGCAGGCTGCGCTGCTCAGGGCTCCCTCGACAGCAGAATCCCAGTGATTTCCGGCAGGAATGTCAAGCTGATCGATCCATATGTCTGCCCCTGCCTCGCGAAGATCCTTCGCCAACTTCAAAGCAAAGTTGGAATCAAATCTCGAATAGCTAAAAAATATTTTTTGCGTTGACATACTGTATTCTATGGACCGTTTCTTTGTTCCTGTTTTTGGCTTTTTGCAGCGTAATCCCTTTTATTTTGACAGGGGAAATATTCGGTTAAATTAACGAAAATTCTCAATTTCCCGTATAAGCGGCATCTGTCACTTAGCGTTCGGTAAGCTATCGTTTGCTAACCAATCTTTTGAAAATCGGCTGCAATATCCACCAGTATCGGATTTTATGCTTCACCAAAATAGGTGAGGTTCTGTTTATAGAGATTACAGCATACATAATATAGTTATTTGATTCATAATATGATTTTATGTATGGTCAGCTTTCTTGCGAAGGATTTTCTTGTTATTTAACTGTGCTATCACAGGTGTCATCTTAAACGTATACTTATCATATTCTTGTGTTTCATAGTCAAGCTCATCAAAAGAAACAAGATCCCAGTGGCATTTCAGATTGTCTTTCAGGAAGATGCCCAGGTTCCGGTCTTCCACCTTGTCGATCAGCACATACCCATTGATATATTTCTCAGCGTTCCACCGATTATGCTCCATCCGGGCTATTTTATCCCAAAGACTTTCCTCTATATCTTCAAAATTGAGTACTTCTCCCAAATCAGTATCTGAAAGCTCGGCTTTCACATATCTCAGCTTGATATAAAGATGTCTTGCAGGTAATCGATTGGAATCCTTTTGGGCATCCTTCAACTTATCCCATTCTTCCTGCATCGTACCGGCCACAGTTTTATTTTTTACAGCCTGATGTTGCACCCATTCATAGTGAATATGCTTTGCAATGAAATCCTCTTCTTTGCGGTTGTCCACTATCGTTTTCTTATTGCAGATGACAACATCCATATTGAAAAGTTCGATGTTGAGATCATTCATTTCACGTGTGAGGTCATCAAAAATATTGACTAAAGCTGTCGTGCGTGGCAAAAGGACTTTTATAGGAGGTGGAGACAGGCTAAAATTTTTAACCAAATTGAATGAGCTGAGACTCCGGAGTTTTGATACTTCACCTTCGATGAATAAGTATTGCCGCAACTTTCGGGCATAGTATACACTTTTGCCGTCTTCTTCGAGTGCAATGAAGCACAATGAAATATCATCTGTATGGACAGGCCCCGGTGAAGTGAAGAAATCTTCCGTGGATTCATACCGGATGTCTACCGTATTGCTAAGGAAAGGATAGAGAGTCTTGATTTTTTTCTCAATCGGACCCTTGTCTTCGGCTACAACTGTGATCTTTATCTTTTTAAGATTCGCGAAATGATACATTTGCGCTGCTTCCAGGATGAGATATTGTGTGGCAATATTATCTCCCAGGATAAGAAGGTGGGCAGGAGGATCATCCTCATCGGACAGGCTTACATATTTGTCAGGACTAAAGGTATCCACCATAAATGTAGCAGCAAGCTGATACATTGAAAATACATGGTAATCGATTTTAATAAGACCCTTACGGCGATGTGCATCTACTTTGGTAGCCTTCTCGTGAAATTCTTTGAAAATATTCATCGTGTAGAAATCATCGATATGCACGATGACCTGAAGGATATCATATTTAAGGGCCTTCTCAGGAAATTGATTGTAAATATCCGTTGCTCTCTGAGCGATCAGAATATTTGTTTTTTCATCATTCGTCAGGGCCAGCAGATATTTCGCGGTGACGATATTTGCTTTATGCAGCATTTCTTCATCCGTTCCACTTCCATGCAATACAATGACACCTTTATTCTTCAGGTGATCTATACGACTATGTTCGGTATTAGGTTCGATGAGAATAATCTTAAATTTTTCTTTTTCATTTTCTAAAAAATTCAGGATCAGCAGTTCAGCTTTTTTACTCAACCCACACACCACAATATGATTTTTCCAGTACTTTATTTTGAATAAAAGAAAGTTCTCATAAAATGGCTCCCATATCACCAGGAAAATTCCACTCGCCGTCACTGCTGGCGCAAGGAATCTTGTGATTTCAAGGAACAGAGGTAAGGGGTCAGGTACACCACCTGAATTCAAAACGAAGAGCTGTAAGCTGAGATATAAACTTGATAATACATCTGGCGCTTCACCATGAATTATGGAATACTGATAAAATCCAACCGTCCCAAGTGTAAGACAAATGAGGACAAGAACAGGAAATAACCAGTTGTATTTGCGCAGCAATCCTATCATCTATGCACTATATTGAGTTTGCATGAAAAGAGGAGCCATATTTTTTGAAAATAAGCGGATGTTGTTCTTATAGCGCATAAAGCAGCCTCTAAAATTACATGATTTGTCAGCATACACCATAACCTTACACCAAGACAAAGGCCGTGCCATTTATTTCTATATTTTTTTTGTAAAATAGGGGATGAATTATAACCAGATCACCAAGCCATCCCTTCTCCTGGACCCACACCGTTGCCAAAAAAATATACGCATAATGGTGGAAAAAGCCACAGCGAATCAATTCCAGCTTCGACCTCATTTCAAGACCCATCAGTCGCATATCGTAGGTTCATGGTTTAGGGAAGAAAGGATTGATAAGATAACCGTCAGTTCTGTAGGAATGGCCCATTTTTTCGCAGTAAATGGCTGGGAAGATATTACAATAGCTTTCCCGGTAAATGTCCGGGAGATGGCAAACATCAGGTTGCTCTCTGAAAAAGTAAAGCTCGGTCTCATAGTCGTTGATGCAGATACAGTTGAAAAGTTGGGCAAGGAAATCATGAATGAAGTTTTTGTCTGGATCAAAATAGACGTTGGAACACATCGTACTGGCATTCCGCCAGAAGACACTAATACAATTGATGAAATTGTACGCCGCCTTAAATTATATCCCCAATTAATCTTTAAAGGTTTGCTTGGACATGCAGGACATAGTTATCAGTGTAAATCCATTTCACAAATTGAAAGGACGCATCTCAATGCCATGGATTTGATGTTGCCTTTAAAGAAAAGATACATGAAAGAATTTCCTAAAATCAAAATTTCACTTGGAGACACACCAGCTGCTTCCGTGATGAATGATTTTGAACATGTAGATGAATTTCGTCCAGGCAATTTTGTGTTCTACGATCTTCAGCAGGAAGAAA
>JBDUDG010000389.1:0-3342 GCA_040003045.1 Saprospiraceae bacterium
CCGGTGGGGTACCAGCCAATTCCTGTTTTCTTCAATTCAAGAATGAAGTCTGGTTTACTTTTATTCCGGAGACTCCGGCTATTTATATAAAGATCTCAGGTAAGGTCAATGGCCTGGGGACACTTTTGAATCCGGCTGTTGCCGTTTTTGAAGGTCCTTGTAATAATTTAAAAAAAATAGGATGTAACTCCGTTTCCTCTATTACTAACCAAGTGGAGTTGTCTATTGAAAGCCTCGTGATAGGAAGGGTGTATTTTCTCCTGGTGGAAGGTGAAAATAATTTTTCAGGGACATTTCAGATTTGTCTTAATGGCTTTATTCCGCCTCCTAATCCACAATCGGATTGCCCAAAAGCTGTCGTCCTCTGTGATAAAACTCCTTTTATCATCGATACCATCCTTGGAGTGGGGATCCAGGATCCGGGAGTAACGAATACTTGCATCATGCAAGAGTTGAGTTCGGCATGGTACAAATGGACATGTGAGAATTCAGGAACATTAACCTTTACACTCACTCCAAATAATTATCAACCGGGCTTCGAGTCGGACGATATTGATTTTGTTCTTTATGAGTTGCCTGGCGGACTTGATGATTGTGCCGGTAAAAGAGAAGTGCGATGCATGGCTGCCGGCGCGAATGTGAATCAGCCTTTTGCCAATTGGCGGCGATGTAATGGTCCCACGGGGCTTCAGGCAGGGGATCCTGATAACACCGAACCGGCCGGATGCCAGATCGCAAGTCAGAATAATTTCGTGAATGCATTACAAATGGTTGCCGGTAAGAGCTATGCCTTGCTGGTTAATAATTTTAGTCAGTCAGGTTTAGGATTCTCCATTGTTTGGGGAGGGACCGGAACTTTTCAGGGACCAAAACCTGCATTCGATATCACTGCAGTTCAAGCGTTCGAATGTGATAAGACGATCATTTTTGACAATCAGTCTCTTGCGCCGACCGATAGCATCGTGAGCTATCTATGGAGCTTTGGCGCAGGCGCAAATCCATTGACTGATTCTTCCACAGGACCCATTTCGGTATTGTATGAGTCTTTTGGTGATAAGAAAGTGGCGCTGACCGTCACCAGCTCTAAGGGATGTACAGTGACTGAAATTGTGGATTTTTATATTGAGCCCTGTTGTGCAGATACAAGCACATTGGGGGTATCTGCTGTTATCAGGGATCAGCTATGTCCGGGTACAGCTTCAGGTGTTATTCAGGGAGTCGGAATCAGCGGTGCACCCTTGTATCAATTCAGTCTGGATTGTGTTAATTATCAACCATCGACAGTTTTTCCTTCATTGGTACCTGGAACATATACATTATGCATTCAGGATGAGAAGGGGTGTAAAAATGAGGTGGATTTAACTGTATTACCTGCTCTTGCATTCACTGTGGATTTAGGAGATAGTCTTTTTGTTCAATTGGGTTCAACAGTAGACCTGCATGCGCAACCGTTTCCTTCATTGCCCACGCATGTCGTCTGGGGAGATACATCTATACTGGAATTCCATGGTTCAGGCATTCTGAGTCAGCTCAATCCTACTGCTCTTCCACATCATTCAGGTTGGTATTCAGTGACGATCTCAAATGATGATGGCTGCATTACAACAGATTCTGTTTATATTCTTGTAGACGCATACAAACCTATTTACATTCCTAATGTAATCACTCCGAACAATGATGGTAAAAATGATCAGCTTACTGTATATGGTAATAATGCCGCAACAGGTATAGATAAATTGCAGATATTCGATCGGTGGGGTGGATTGATGTGGGAAGGAAATAATTTTGATCTCAATGATCCTGCATTAGGTTGGGATGGCACCTGTCGGGATCAGCCTGTGACAGAAGGCGTGTATGCCTACAGAGCTGTTGTTAAATTCCTTGATGATATTCCTGTCACGTATACTGGTTCAGTGACCGTACTTAGATAAAATTTACTAAGAGTTTAAATGAAACCACTTTTCATCATTAGTTTGCTATTTGTTGCATTTGCATCGTGCGTGGTGGAAGAGCCCGATCTTTCGAGATATACGGGTTCGACGGTAGACAATGCGGAGGAGGCAACGAATATTGAAGTGAAATATACAGACAGTAGTTATTTAGTATTTATTATGAAAGCACCTCTTACACGTCGTTCTTTGGAAAGATATGCTGTGGAAGAAGAATTTCCGAAGGGACTTGAAGTCACCTTTTATGATAAATCAGGGGAGCCAAGAAGCTGGTTGAAATCGGACTATGCAAAACGTGATCAGATCAATCGCAGAACCATTGTCCAGAAAAATGTAGTTCTCTACAATGATCGTGGTCAGCGACTGGAAGGTCCCGAATTGATTTGGGATGAACGGACAAAAGAAATTTATACCGATCGTTTTGTAAAAATTATTGATGCGGATAAGGTGATCTATAGTTATGGTTTTAAATCAAATGAAGCCTTCACGCATTATGAGCTTCATGCATCCTCAGGACACATGATCTATGGGGAAAATAAAAAAGAACCGTAGCGTATTCACCAATTTTCTGGAAATTTTTAGCCGCTTATTCTGCAAAATTCCGTTAATTAATTTTGCCTGTTCGTGGTCAGAGACACGCGAACGTCAGCATTGGTTATTATCCTTTGCCCTTTTGCTTCTACGATCAGGAAAGCGGACTTGATTTTTTTTTGTTCGGAGTTCATTATTCATAATCATTATTCGTTATTCTTCTCGGCCTTTGCTCAATTTCATATCTTTGACCCACATGATTTTGCTCATCGTTTTTATTTTCATCACACTCATCCTCGCTGCTTTTTTTGCCGGGACTGAAATCGCATTTATCACGGCCAATAAGCTAGGGGTAGAAATAGAACGAGATAAAGGAACGCGCAGAAGCAAAATGATCTCTGGCTTTTACGAAAGACCAAAAGAATTCTTAAGCGTTTTGTTGGTAGGAAGCAATTCAATGCTGGTCGTTTTTACTTTTTTAATGACCCAGCTGATAGAACCATGGATACTACCGTTTATAAGCTCAGAGGCATTGCGTCTCATTATCATTGTGATCATCGCCACCATCGTCATGCTGGTGCTTGGAGAGTTTCTGCCGAAATTATTTTTCCGGTTGTTTGCTAACAGGGCTTTCGTCATTGTAGCATACCCAATGGTATTCTTTGAATGGTTTTTGAAATTTCCATCGTGGGTGATGATTTCTTTTTCCAATATTTTATTGAGATATGTTTTTCGGGCACCCATCCGCCACGTTCAGGATGTATTCACAAGATTGGATCTGCAGGATTTTGTGGAAGGCTCTTTGGCCAAAGACGATGATTCCATGGAAGCGGACATGTTCAAGAATGCATTGCAGCTAAAA
>JBDUDG010000390.1:0-3330 GCA_040003045.1 Saprospiraceae bacterium
TCCCGATAGCTTGAAAAGACAGGTGCCCATCCCCAATGCAGGTGATCATGTGATCGGTTCTTATATTAAATCAAAGGACCTGCAAACAGTAGAGGATCAATCTGAGAAATTCGCAATGGAGATATTGCGGATGAAAGAAGTACAACAATAACTGGTAATAAATAAAGGGCTTTGGTGTTGACCAAAACCCCTTTATTCTCTTTATCAAATCTTCTTTGCAAGTATTGAAACTGACATTGTGATCTTAAATTTTATTCTTCAGTTTCCCGTTGAACATATTTTTTAAAGAGAACTATTTTAATGCTGAAAATACGTGCCGATCTTTTCTTAATGAGGTTAATGAATCTTACCAAATACAGAAGATTCGGTATGATCGAATCCCACATTCCGGAGCATCCACTTATAACTTCTTTCCACTATTACCTGGAACTTTGTCTTGTCCTTTCTCGCATGAGGTTCCCTGTACTCTACATTGTTCATGGTCATTTTTACCAACACCGATCTGCTGGCATTGGCATTGTCCTTTGAACTGCTATCACCAATATTACTTTCGATCGTTGCCTTACCACTGATCTCCACAAAAAAATCAAACCCTTTTCTGAAAAAATGCAGGCGAACCGGGAATATTTTTTCACATTGCTGGAGTGAGTATACAGGAAAATGTGCGAGGAACCATAGTTGCCCATCCTCATCCACTTTTACCAGCTTAACAATATCATTTGGCATCCTGACCAGGCTATTACTCATGCTATACATCACCGCGGTTCTAAGCAGGCTTATCTTCTCACAGATGAATTGAAAATTGGGATCCCTATTCATAACCAAGATTTTCATAAACTGTTTCAAATGTGATACCATTCTTTTTAGCCTTTGTTGATCGGGTAATATGGGGAAGGCCGTGAAAGAATTTCCTCATTTTTACCCGTCATAGCAGACAACTGCATGAACTATGAGAACATTTTATAATGGCATGATTTTTCTCTTTTTAAATGAAAACAACAATTATCCAAAACAAAACGAATGACCATGGAAACAATTGAAAAAAATGCAGAAGTGCTTAATGACCTGATTGAAATTAACAATGATCGTATCAAAGGATATGAAAGAGCCGTGGGTGAAACAGCTGAGGGCGATGCTGAACTTCGCGATCTTTTCATAGAACTGGCAAATGAAAGTAAGGCCAATATATATGAATTAAGGGAACAAGTACAACGGGCAGGAGAAGATCCGGCAGAAGGAACTACAGCTAGTGGTAAGATCTATCGTACTTGGATGGATGTAAAATCTTTAATAACCGGCCATGACCGGAAAGCAATACTGGCTTCTTGCGAATTTGGTGAAGATGCAGCCCAAAGAGCTTACGGGTCTGCATTGGAAGAAGAAAGTCTTTCAGGAGAACTAAAGTCATTGATCAGCGAACAAAGATCGAAACTGAAGCTTTCGCACGATAAGATCAAAAGTATGAGAGATGCAGAATAGGGCAGGGAATAAATGATGATCATGTACAGCACAGCTTGTTGCCGTACATGATCATCTCCAAACAAATACTGGGATGATCTTAAATTGAAATAAGTAAGTATGATACTCGATCTAACGGATGGTTATGTAAAAATATGTATGAACACCTGGCTCTTGTGCGAAGTATGCATTCATGCAGAAGAAGGAAAAAAAATTCCTAAGAAAAAATTGCTGATGGCTTGTAAGCAATGTTCCGATTCCTGTATGTCGGTCATCTCCATGTTCATCAGTAATTCATCATCCGTACACCAGAAAGCCTTTGATTGTTTTCTTTTTTGCCGCCAGTGCCATAAAGAATGTACGGATGAGGATACTGAATATTGCGCATCGGTCTGCGACAAATGTGCTGAAATGATGAAGGAGCTCATGCTATTGAACCTAAATTGATCCCGATTAGATTATTTAATGATATGAAAAAAATAAACGAATTAAAATTACTGGTCTCCTGGGAAGAGGTAAAAGAAAAGATAAAAGAGACCAATATCGAACTGACCGATGCTGATTTGAACTATCAACCCGGACAGGCAGAAGCCTTCTTGGATCATCTCTCCCATAAAATGAAAAGGAATCGCGACGAGATCCGTTCCTGGATCGAAAGTATTTCAGCTAATAAAGGAAAAGCTTCCTGATATTTTTAACTGGTCAGCTTTGCTGAGGTAATTTCACGTTTATGTTTTAGGAAATGGAGAAGCAATTAATTATACCAATGAAGATCTTTTGCTGTTCTGCCTTGTGATAGTGAAAATATGAAAAAAAGTGTAGGAGTTTTTTCACCTGTAGCTGCCGCCGCTGGAGCCGGTTTAGGAACTACTGCTTTTTTCCCCAACTTCTTTTTCTGCGCCTGGTAAATGATAAGAATATGCAAGGCAGCGAGTAAAACTATACCCTTCATGGTTGGTTTATTAGAATAATGAATATGAAAACATTGTGCCAGTAATAAGAAAAAGCAGGCTGGCACAATTTTTTAATCTCTTTACACAAACGATTACCCATTTATATGAGAAAGATAAAAGCACTGGCCATCTTCAATGCACTGAGCCTGATAGTTCACCTCTTATTTGTTTACCTTGTTATGACAAAAACGATCAACCGTTTGGATGTCGCGGAGGTCTCTGCTAAATATGAATCGCTTTTCACCCCGGCCGGATTGACCTTTAGCATCTGGGGAATTATATACATCATCATCGGGATTTTATGCCTCTATCATATTGTGATCGCTTATAAACATGAGAAATGGCATCCCGCCAATACTGAACTTTTACAAATGAATGGTTTTTTTATTGTGTTGAACCTCGCCAGCGCTGCCTGGTTGGTGGCATGGACACAGGAAAGACTTTTCTTAACGATACCACTGATCTTACTACAACTCATATCTCTCATCATCATACATCGTCGTTTGGGCATTTATGATCCGCAAAAACCTTTGGAACTTAAAGTTGCTACGCATTTTCCAATGAGTATTTATTTTGGATGGATCAGTATTGCAACCATTGCAAATGTCAGTTCTTATTTAACAGCCATCGGCTGGGATGGATGGGGTCTATCAGCGGTTCAATGGACGGTCATTATGATCAGTGCTGCGATCCTGCTCACTTTGATCATGATATTCGCCCGTAAGAATATTTATTTTGGGTTGGCGGTTGCCTGGGGTTTGTATGGTATCATTAAAAAAAGAGAAACAGCAAATGCTGATCTGTATGACCCGATCATTACATCAGCATGGGCAGGCATTGGTATTATCTTTATATCATCAGTGATACAGGTAATAAGAAATCTTTCTCGTAAAAAATTGCCCGTGATTTTTCCAACTAC
>JBDUDG010000069.1:0-11223 GCA_040003045.1 Saprospiraceae bacterium
TGTTCATCCTCCAGTTTCTCCTGTAGCTCTTTTGAGCCTTCCTTCCACTGCTGTGACTTTTCTTCCCAATTTTGCTTCCAATCATTCTGCATTTGTTTCCAGTTCTCCTGGTTTGCTTTCCATTCATCACTGTTCTGAAGGATGTTGTAATCAAAATTCATTGCAGGTGCATCACCTGATCCGTTAAAAAAGTCTGATACATTGATGGAATCCTTACCAGTGATGATGATGATCTTGTTTTTGCCATTTGCAATTGTAGTATCTCCGAAGAATTTAAAATTTTTACCTTTTATAGTAGGATTGTAAATTTCCATG
Source organism: Saprospiraceae bacterium (assembly GCA_040003045.1). Classification (GTDB taxonomy): domain Bacteria; phylum Bacteroidota; class Bacteroidia; order Chitinophagales; family Saprospiraceae; genus Opimibacter. Next base: position 316 of record JBDUDG010000069.1, read on the forward strand.
GTGTATCCATTTTCATTCATTTTATCTTTTAGGCTTTCCAGCATCTCTTCGCTATTCATTCCCATGGCAGGCATTGGAGGCATTGGAGGCATTGGAGGCATGTCTGGCATCGGTGGCATATTGGGCATCGGTGGCATGTCTGGCACGGGTGGCATCGTGGGCATTGTAAAATTAAATCCTTCCGCAGATGGCGGCGTTTCCACAGCACCAAACAACTCATCAATCACTTCATCATACTGATCAAACTGTGCAGGAGCTATATTTTTTCCATCGATTTTCAGTTCTTTAATATCGCCGTCTCTTACTTCGATACTGATATCCTGATCATCTGTTTTTTTATGAATCTTATAGGTTCCTTTTGAAGGGATGGAATCAGGGATAGTAGCTACTACTGTAATCTGTTCCTTAGGCGCAAGTTGATTTTCTTTTTTCTGATTGAGATTCGTATGACTGTTGAGGGTAAATCCAAAGAAAAAAAGCGAACAAAGACTGATTAAAACTGTCTTTTCCATTTGATTGTGGTTTTTATACGGGATATGAAGAATACGTTGAATGCGGGCTAACATTGCTCCTTTGTCTGAAGCAAATCCAATCGCAAGAGAAGGCGCAAGACCCAATTGCATTTCCTGAACGGTGAGCAATGCTTTGACATAACCTAGATGATCACCGCACCAGGAAACGGCCAGATCATCCGCACGGTTTTCGCGCTCAGTCCTCACCTTGTTGGATATCCACCAGGTGACCGGGTGGTAATAAAAAAGTGTTTCTATAAAAGATTGAATGAGATTTGATAAATAATCTCTTCTTACGATGTGAGCCAGTTCGTGTGTCAGTACTGCTTCAACTTCGCTTGGAGAGAGTTGGTTGATGATGCCTATTGGAAAAAGGATCATTGGCTTGATGTGCCCTATCGTCACGGGTGATCCTACATATCCGGATTCTGAAGCTATCGGTTTGATCCGTAGTTTTAAACGGTGTATCAAATCATTGACAGTTTGCTGTACAGATAATAATGGAGATGCTACTGAACGCATGTGTTGCACCCATGCGATGCTAACTGTCAGTCTCAGCATTAAGATGAGTACACCACCGAACCAAATCGAAAGCATGAGTGGCATGCGTGATTCAAGCCATATAGATATTCTATCTGTCATGCTTATGTTTCCGGAAGTTTTTACGAGGATTACCTGACCTGAGAATTCCTGTATTGGTTTTGTACCAGGCAGCATGATGATGAATGTGGATAAAGCCATCATGACGATCATCCATATCGCCATTGTTGAGATGGTGTACCTGACATGTGCACTACGTCCGGGGATCAATCTCAGAATGATGTACAGCAATAGTCCGATTGCTGCAATTTGCCAAAGCGAATGCACGAAGGTCCAGCCCAAAGCTTTCATCCAGTCGGATTGCATCCATTGCGTTGTAAAATTCATGATGGTTTGTTTTTTTCGAGTTGATCAATCAATGCCTTAATTGCAGCCAGCTCATCGGGAGTAGTTTCATGGTTGCCAAGAAGCTGAAGTGCGAGTTTTGAAGCGGAGCCTTTGTAGGCTGCATTCAGGAATCTGTCTAAAAGAGCAGACTGAATTTTGCCTTCGCGAACTGCAGAAGAATAAATGTGCGTGCGCTGTGCATCATCACGTTTGAGTAGTCCCTTTTCAAACATGATCTGCATGATCTTTAGGGTGGTCGTGTAGCCAATCGATTTATCCTGATCATTGTTCAGGAGCTCATTAATTTCTCTGACTGTTGAGGGACCATTTTTCCAAAGGATCTGGAGGACTTCCAGTTCGCCGTCGGTGGGTCTTATTTCATTTACCATATATCGTAGTACGAAGTGTTTCGTATACAATAATAGGTATTCTGGAGATTATAGTACGAAATGATTCGTATTTTAATAAATATTTAACATTTGTCCCCCGACTCCTAAAGTGGGAACATAAGTAAAGCTAGATGAAGGATTTATGTATTGGATTAACGTCCGAAGGTGAGTTCCAGCCCATTAGAGAACGAGTAAATATTATTCGGTACGCCGTCCGGTGGTCGGGAATCAAAAGCATACTTAAAGGTCGAATTAAGAATGAGCTTCTTGGTTATTTCCAGGGAAAGAGAAGTTTCATTGCTTATCCTGAAGTCTCTCCAATCTGCCAATAGCGGTTGCCCGTAGGTTGTGCTTGTGAAGGATACAGCCGAATCGGGTATTAAAGTGAATGTAAAATAACTGCTCATTCGATGATCACGGTGAAATATATGGGTATCCACATCTTCCTCGTATTCGTACATATAAGCTATGCCCAGATAGAAGTGTGCATTGTCAAGTTGAGTGAGCTTGAACCTTGGACCAGAACCGAGAATGGCGCGTTGTTTAATTTTTGTGAGGGCATTATACTGAAGTTGCGTAAATATTTCCCAACGGATTGCTTTACCAAATTTGTGATTGTATCGGAGATGTCCAAATCCTGTATTTGAAAATTTTTGTTGTTCGGCGCTTATAACACTGAGATCAGTTAGAAATAGCCACAGGTCCTTATTGGCCTTGGCTTTGTATTCTAATAATGTTGAGGTATTGAATGCCAGGTATGACTTTGTTGATCTGGAGCCAGAAAAATTGACATTAGCTGTTCCAAACCAACCTGTGGAATCATCGGCTATTCTTTTCTTTTCGATGTTGACGATCTGGGCATGCATCCATGAGGATAACAGTAAGAGGATAGCGATCCCAATGCAGCGTCTGGAATTCTTAGAATTCATATCAGACCTCTATTGCAAAATCTGTTCCCGAAAAAAAGCAAAGAGCATAGAGTGGAAGGACGACTAATGGGAAGTTTTTTATTTTGCTTACCGCAGAGGCGCAAAGTAATAATTTGTCTTTATTGCTTTGCCCCACCCTTGTTTTGCACTACACTCAATTCCGCGCATGCAAATCCCGGTGCGATTGTTTGGACATTAGAAGTTGATTTTGCACGACGGGTTTTGTCCTATATTTAAAAAGTCCACTATTGGGGATTTAGGGGAAAAGTGGAAATAGACTGCATGTTCTTAGTGATTATTCTTCAGCTACGATTTCCTGTCCGAATTGGATAAGATAACCATTGTTGTCATAGAAAGCAAACTCACGCATATCGTATTCGAAGCTTTCAATGCCGTAGCAGAGGTTTACTTTATCTTTTAATTGCTCCCACCAGTAATCCACATTGTCAGTATTGATATAGAAGGAACCGGTAAAGACCGGTTTTTCAAAAGGGATAAGTTCATTGGGTGTGGCAAACATGAGCTCAACACCATCCCTGTGAAGCGATGCCCATCCCCAGTCTTCATTAAAATCTCTACAGGTAAAGCCAAGTATGTTTGTATAATAATCAATAGATGCTTTCAATTCGCGCGTCCAGAGCATAGGACGGAGATGATTTAATTTCATGATGCGATATTGGGTTTATGATTGCAATGTCGGAAGTTTTGTTTTTTTATTCACGAACTACCCTTAAGCCCTAATGCAGCTGTTTAAAATTAATGTAGTTAATTCATATATTTTGCAAATTACCCTGTAACTTTCTCACAACTATTCTCTCTTCACTCGGTTGCTGTAGCACAAGGATGAGTTTAGCGGGTGTTGCACTGAGCTTGTCGAATGTGTCGAAGCATCACTTTTCACTTTATCTTTTTCCAGATATTAGGACTCACTTTTTTATCTGACATTATTTCAAGGATACCAATCATAAATTCATTGACAGGTTTTCCGCTGTTTTTGACCACTTCATCAGTTTCTTTTTCTTCAGCCGGGAAGAGAGAAGTGAAATCTATTTTCCAGTGTGTTCCATCAGAATAGAAATTGTAAAATTTATCTGATTTCTCGCCATCAGCGATGATCATGGCTTTTGCGGTTTTATCTTTTATAGTGATTTTACCCAGTTCAAATCCTTCCAAGGTGTTTTTACCCATCATTCCATTTTTAATGACGAATGCGATAATGCTTTTATCATCAAAAGCAAGAATTTGTTTTTTAGTCGCAATATGGCGAATATTGAGAATGGTGAATTTATCCAATAATGGCTGGGCATCGAGGGTGACTGAATCTGCATGGATGACCAGTTGACGAATATTTTTATAATAATCAAGTGTCCTTGAATCCATGTAGTCTATGGCTTCGTTTTCCTGATCTGTCATGATGGCATTCTTGTAATTCTTAAAAACTTCCTTGATGGCTTCGGTTTGATTTTGTCCGAATATGGAAATTTCTGACAGGAGGAGTGAAAGAAGGATTAATATGTTTTTCATACAAATAATGTTTCAGGATATGAAAGATAAAATGTAAAAATAAGTATTCTGTTAGGATCAACTTGTCAAAAAGATATGTAACAGGAGTGATCATTTTTTTTATCGCGTAGAAGCGCAGAGAACTTACTTGTCTTCATTGCTTTGCCCCCGACTCATGTTTTGCACTACACTCAATCCGCACATGCAAATCCCGGGGCGAATATTTGGACACTAGAAGTTGATTTTGCACGATCAAATTTGAACTATATTTTAAAAGTCACCTATAGGGGATTTAGGAGTAAAAAGGAAATTATGTCGCGCAAAGACGCACAGAAATGTATTTTACTTTTAATCGTGTAAAGTCACACAGATTAATACTAAAGTCTGGTTACTGGCATCATATATTCACAATCATTTTGCTCAGAGATTTTTTCTATGACCGTCCAGGAGGTGTCTGATTTCTTCCTCTTCCCTGGTTTTGTTGTTGGAATAATTCAAATCTCGTCATCTGTTGTTCCGCAGGGAAATAATTATTGCTACGGTCGATGTCTGCGGTTTCGAGATAGGGATCCAGGACAAATTGCTTCACGACTTTATCGGTGACAAATACTTTTGATACTTCATTGTTGTCATGCCGCCAGATTTCTGCAGGGATACGTTGGACCTGCTCAGTGCCATCTTCAAAAACAAACTTGATAATGATCGGCATGATAAGTCCTCCTTTGTTCTTGAATGTAAGGGTATAATAGTTCTGTCCTTTTTCAACCACCGCCTTCTCTTCAGGAGTAAGATTTTTAACGTAATCATTATAGGTATTGATTGAATTCATCTTCGCATCTATATTGGAATATTTGTCACGAAGAGTAGTATCAATTTCATCAAATGTCTGTGTTATTGATTCACGATTAAGTATGGAAGATAGTCCTTGTGGATGCTCACTTAGAAATTTTTCATCACTGGTCAGCAAAGTTGAATCCTGGGGCATATCAGCACGCTGCCATTTGATGTCTGATAAATCGATATCACAGGGTTGAGTACCAAAAAACCATCCTCTCCAAAACCAATCCAGGTCCACTGCGGAAGCATCTTCCATCGTTCTGAAAAAATCTGCCGGTGATGGATGTTTGAATTTCCAACGGTTAGCATACTCCTTGAAAGCCTTGTCAAAAAGATCACGGCCCATCACCGTTTCGCGCAATATATTTAACGCTGTGGAAGGCTTCGCATAAGCATTGCTTCCAAGGCTTTGCACATTTTCTGAATTCGACATGATAGGCTCCAGCAGTTTCTGATCGGACTTCATGTAATCTACTATTTTGTAAGGAGCCCCGCGTCCTGAAGGATAATCTCGTTGCCATTGTTGCTCTGTAAGGAACTGAAGAAAAGTGTTCAGACCCTCATCCATCCAAGTCCACTGTCGCTCGTCTGAATTAACGATCATAGGAAAATAATTATGGCCTACTTCATGTATGATGACGGAGATCATTCCGTATTTGGTGCCATCTGAATACGTTCCATCTGCCTGAGGTCTGCCACCATTGAAACAGATCATCGGATATTCCATTCCGATCCGGTCCGTATGAATAGACCACGCTACAGGATAGGGATAATCAAATGTGTAGTGTGAATATGATCTCAATGTATGTGCTATCACCTTTGTGGAATAATGCTCCCAAAGTGGATTTCCTTCCTTCGGATACATGGACATCGCCATCACATCAGGGCTCGCAGATTGTTTTACTGCCATGGCGTCCCAGATAAATTTTCTCGATGAGGCCCAGGCAAAATCACGAACATTAGATGCCTTGAAATTCCAGGTCTTTTCGCCGGTCGCACGTTGTGATTCCTTTTTAAGTGCTTCCTCTGGAGTGATAATCATGACAGGTTCGGTATAGCTTGCATGAGCTTTGACCAATCTATCCTGTTGATCTTTAGTCAATACATCTTTTGGGTTTTGCAATGTGCCCGTTGCAGCGATCGCATGATCAGCAGGTACAGTGATATGAACATCATAATCGCCAAACGGAACAGTGAATTCTCCTGCGCCGAGAAATTGTTTGTTTTGCCAACCATAGATATCGTCATAGACACACATCCTTGGATAGAACTGTGCTATAGCATATAAATAATTGCTGTCTGCGGGGAAATATTCATACCCTGATCGTCCACCTTCTTTTAGACGGTCATTGATATTGTAGTTCCATTCCACTTTGAATGAATAGCTACCTCCTGAAGTAATGGCTTGTGGCAAATCAACACGCATCATTGTTTTGTTGATTGTATAGGGAAGATCTGCTCCGGTGACTGTACTTATTTTTCCAATATTGTAACCACGATTCATATTATGATCCATACGAGCCAGACCCGATGCAGTAATCCTTGTATCCATTTTACCGGTTCTTGTAGAATAGCTATCTGCATCCGGGGCTATGTTATTTTGATCAAGCTGGAGCCAGAGATAATTTAGTGCATCGGGTGACTGGTTGTGATAGGTGATAGTTTCTTTTCCTGAAATGAATTGCTTATTATCATCAAGATGCACATCGATGATATAATCCGCCTTGTTCTGCCAATATCCATGTCCAGGTGCACCGCTGGCAGACCTTGTGTCATTTGGAGTGGGAAGTAAGGAGCCGAGTTGTTCGAACTTGTTTTCCTGGGCCGACAAGATTACAGTTGTAAAACTTAATAAAATAGCCAGGCACCGATCACCGAATAGGAAATTTCTCATCGTAAAAATGATTGAAATGAACAGGACAACAAAATAATTGAATTCTAAATGGCAGCGCCGGAAATTCGATGGAAGTAAACTTTGACAGGGTAGAAATGATAGTGTGCGGTTCCAAATTTTAACTGATTTCCTGTTCAACGAAAATTATAAAAGGAAAAACATGATTTCTGTCAAATCCTGAGACCTGTTTCCGTGTCGAAAAAATGTAGCTTGCTTCGGTCTATGAATAATGTAATGGGTAGTCCTGGTGTAAGCTTTGTCTCGGGAAGAAGACGTGCTATCCATGTCTGTTGACCGATCTTAAAATACAAAAAACTGTCGCTTCCCATTGGCTCTATCGCATCCGGCATGACACTGATTGAAGCATAAGATGGAATATTAAGTCCATTGTCTCCATGGATATTTTCAGGCCGAATCCCAATCATGACAGTAGCATTTGTTTTTGTAGCAGGGGCATATTTCTGCAGGTCAATTTTGAGTTCGTTTGTTTCGCTTGTGAAAACTGAGAAGTCGTCCAGATGACCTTTTATCAAATTCATGGCAGGACTACCGATAAATCCTGCGACGAATAGATTTGCCGGGTGATTGTACATATTCATCGGCGTATCGAATTGCTGAAGGAGCCCGTCCTTCATCACTGCGATCCGATCCGCCATAGTCATAGCCTCAGTCTGATCGTGTGTGACATAGATTGTAGTCACACCTAATTTTCGCTGAAGTTTTGAAATTTCCATGCGCATTTGTACACGAAGCTTTGCGTCAAGATTGCTGAGTGGCTCATCAAATAAAAAAACTCTTGGATTCCGTACTATCGCGCGGCCCAGTGCAACCCGTTGACGTTGACCGCCGGACAAGGTTCCAGGTCTGCGTTTCAAATAAGGTTCCAATCCTACCACTTTAGCTGCTTCTTCAACACGTTTTTGTATTTCACTTTGTTTTACCTTTTTCAGCTTTAGTCCGAATGCCATGTTCTGATAAACCGTCATGTGTGGATACAGTGCATAATTTTGAAATACCATCGCGATATCCCGATCTTTCGGTGCAATTGCATTTACCAGTTTATCACCGATGTACAATTCTCCGGAGGTGATGTCTTCAAGACCAGCTATCATGCGAAGTGTGGTGGACTTTCCACAACCGGAGGGCCCGCACAGCACGACGAATTCTTTGTCTTTGATGTCTAATGACAGATTAGATACGGCATCTGTATCGCCATAGCGCTTGACAAAATTGATCACTTTTACATCTGCCATCAGTTTGATTTATGGGGTGTGGTTTGTTCAAGAGCCTGCATGGTCAGCAGTGCTTCAATTGTGGATTCGGCACCGGAATTCCTGTTGATTTGGCCAGGGCCAGACAAGCCGTCAAAACAGATACCTGTGGCTGGATTGTACATCATTGCATGCGCCGGATTTTGTCCTGAAAACCAAGTAGATAATTGGCTCGCGCGTGTTTTGTATTTTTCTTCACCGGTTATTTCATAAGCCTTCATACAGGCAAAAACCATGGGGCGAATACCATAGGCTATCTGGGGGGTATTTTTCAATTCGTATACACTCATTTTTCCTTTTGTCGAGCGAACCCAAAAGCTTTCAAGGAAGCCTCGTTGAAAGACTGTTGGATAAAATGTATTGATCTCATAGAGTGCATGCGAAATCATGTGAGGATCATTCAGTGTCTGTCCGGCTGACAGTAATGCATAGGATTGAAGATTTGCATACGCATGCCACAGGTTCTGCCAACTTAAAAATGCACCATCGAAAAAATTGTCCGGAGCCTCGATCTGTAGTGACATGATACCATCCGCAAGGTGATTGATCAATCGCTTTATCGAATCTCTTTTTTCCTGATGATCATTAAAAACGTTTTGCTTCAATGCAGAGGAAAGCCCAAGTATGATGATAGCGGACTGATCAGTAGCACCATCTTTTGGAAGCCACTTTGGAAAGGTGATTCCTGCTATGGTGTCTGTCTTTGTTGAGAAAAAAGATTTTTCCCTGAGCATATCATTCAAAAGTAAATTGCGATGTTTTTCAATTTGCCTGCTGAGTGAATTTTTTGGACCAAGGATATCAATGGCTTCACCAAATGTCCATAATACACGCCAGGACCACCAGACGGGTTCAGCCATACTAGTGGATCCATTTGTATTAATGCTTCCATCGGGCCAAATGAAATTGTAGAAATATCCATTCTCCGACTGCATGGTCATCATAAACAACAAAAGCATCGATGCTTTGTGAAGATCTTCCTTCGATGAGGATATTTTATACTGACGCAGATAAAATACAGCTGCACGTGCAGCATCATCCACACATGCAATACCTTCATCTTTATCGCCAACCCAATGATAGTCCGGATACTCAGCATAAATATGAATAATGCCTACATCATGACCCACAACTTTTCGCTCCTCATACAAAGAATCGAGATGCGCCGGATTGACTGAAGTGTGTGAGGCAACCGGGGTCTTTGGTATGGAAGGGGTGCAATGATTAAGGAAAAGAATAGCGATAAGTACTATTGCCAAATTTAAAAGACAAGAACGAATTTTTTTATTACGCGGCTCTCCCATTATTTCTTGCTTTTTAGCAGTCTTTCCAAAATCTCTCTTGTATTCAATATCGCGAAACCACAAGCTACATCCGACATGGCATATGGGATCAAAATGCTATCCCCGTGTTCCATCCAGCCACAGGTGTATAGCACATTAGGTACATAGCCTTCACGCTCGCTTTCGAGTGGTTCCATCAGTGGTTTGTCAAGTACGGAAATAACTTTATGCGGCTCATCGAGATCCAGGAGTGTGACGCCGAGTGTATATCTTCTCATTGGACCTACATGGTGGGTGATCATCAGCCAACCTTCAGGTGTTTCAATAGGAGAGCCACAATTACCTATCTGCACAAGCTCGAAACCGCGGTAAGGCTGCTGAAGCGGTTCTTTATGATTCCACGTCATATAATCATCGGAACGCATGATCGTGAGTTTCTCACCTCCCTGTCTTGCGCTCACGACATACTGTCCATTTATTTTTCGGGGAAAGAAAGCGATTCCTTTATTGTCAATCTCACTGCCGTTCAGTTTACGTATATTGAAATGTTGAAAATCGGTGGTCTCCAGCATTTTAGAAAGGATCGTTTTCCCATCATAAGCTGTATACGTGCCGAGATATTTTGACTTTCCATTTTCTGAAAATTTCACGAGACGCAGATCTTCGATGCCCATGGATTCACTTTTTGCCTGCGGAAAAATGACTCGCTCGGAAAGTGGTATATCATTTCCAAAACTGATGTCATAGTGATCATCATTGCCATCTTTTGGAAGAGATTTTACACCCGGAGTTCGCCATGGACCCTGGTGCGTAAAATGAATATGTTGACCGGCATCAATCACGCCTTCCATAAATCCAACACTTGAAATGTGTCCTTCGCCGACTGAGCGCAAAGAAAGAACGAATCGAGTCTCGCCATTTCCTAAACCACTTTGATCCGGATGCTCCACAATCGAAGGATTGAATAATGCTGCGGCTTCGACGGAATATTCTTTCGTCAGAAAAGATCCGAATACAAGTTTTTGTTTTTCAGAAAAAGAAAATTTATTCTGCATGGAAGACAAACCTCTTTCGGCATGCTGCAGAATAGCCTGATTCATATTCCTATGTCTTCTTCCAAATAAGTCGATGGTTTCTTTATAAAATTCTTCAGCCTGAGCATCCGACATCTTGCCGACGAATTCAGAATATCGTACGAGTCGTCCGGACTCACCAGGATCAAGATACAGGAGAATCACTTTTTTGGGATCAGCGTCAAAATGTACCGGTAATCGTTGTATTGACATTGTGTTTTGGTTTGTGGTCGTTTAGATTTTATTCTTTCAATCCTGAGCTGGCCATGCTTTGGATAAAATATTTTTGG
>JBDUDG010000391.1:0-3323 GCA_040003045.1 Saprospiraceae bacterium
GTGGCACGAGTACTCGTGCCACCACTAGTCGTGCCACGAGGTCATAACTGCCTGAGAATACACATAGTTATAAGTGGAAGGCAGCACTAAAAAAATGAACCTTTTTTAACCGAAAAAGATCACCCAAAAAGCAATTTATTGAGTCCTAAAACTTAGTTATTGCACTTCTCACGGACAAATGGCTCTGCATCTTTGGTACCCAGATCGAGGGCGCGCTTCCAGTCAAAACAAGCTGCTTTTATATCTCCCAGAGCTTCCAGCGCACGACCGCGGAAGAAAAAGGAAGGACCATGCTGAGGATTATACTTGATAGCAGCATCCATGTCATTTTTGGCCTGCGGGAAAAGACCCATTTTTCCATAACAAAACCCACGCTCGAAATACACATTGGGAAAATCGGGCTGGAGTGAGATTAGTTTAGAATAGGTTTCAATGGCAAGATTGAGTTGGTTGGATTCTTTGTAGGCTACACCGAGATTGAATAAACCATGGCGATCATCAGGGCTGATCTCCAGGATGGCTTTGAAATCTTTTGCTGCGTCTTCAGTTTGACCACTTGCACCCAGAGAACTGCCGCGAAATTGCAAAGCTGTTACATTTTTGGGCTCTTTGGCAAGCACTTCATTTGAGGTTTGGATGGCTTCAGTATATTTTTTCAGATTGAAATAAGCTTCAGCCAATCGGACCTTCGCATCGGTATAATCAGGACTTAGTTCTACGCCTTTCTGCATGTATGGAAGGGCAGCTTCCCAATTGCCACCGTCACGCAACATGGATCCGTAATTCAAATTCGCAAGTCCTGATCCGGGATTTGTTTTAATCGCATTTCCATAATAGGTTTCCCACTTTTGGTACACACCAGATCGCCAGACATTGATCCCGCTCCATACGATCAGAATAGCTCCAAAGATCATTGGAGCCGAAGACTTGTTTACGATTTTTAATTTATCAATCAATCCAAGACCAATCAACCACACACCTACGTATGGCAGCCATGCCCTGTGATCAAGATAATCATATGCGACACCAGCGAATGATGGTTTGTACGCCATGGAAGGAAATAGCAACGCCAGCCATAAAGTCAATCCCGTATATAAAACGCGCTGATCAATTTTATTTTTCCAAACGAGATATCCGAATGTCCCAAGAACAATAATACCTGCAAGCGTCCAGTAAATCGAATATCCAGGCATCACACTAAAGCCAAATGGAAACAACATTTTAAAAAATTCTTCCGGGATCGATCTGATATTTTGAAAGAAAGCAAGTGCTGTTAAATTCCCTGCAGAAGCAATGGCTTTTCCTCTTAACACGTAATATCCCGCAAAAAGAATTCCATTTACTGAAAGCCAGACCCATGCTTTTGATTCGGGTATCGTTTTCTTGTCCACATACATCATCACAAATGCAACGGGTAATAATGCAATGGCAGATTCCTTGGATAACAATGCGAGGAAAAAAACAGGCACAGCAAACCAAAGCGATTTCATTTTGCCTGTTTTTAAATAGCGCTGTGTGAGAATTAAAAATGTCAATCCAAATACCATCAGGTAAAGGTCACCTCTCGCAGCAATCCATCCGACGACGTGTGGAGTCAACAAATTCATGCCATATAATAATGCACCGGCCCATGCCAATACAGGCTTGAAATAATAGAGCAGAAAAAAATAAAGTAATACAACTCCCAGGATAAATATGATGAGATTATGAGCATGATATACCATCGGATTTGTTTTTCCAATTGCATAATCTATCATATACGTGATGCTTTGCCAGGGACGGTAAAGCTCTATGCGGGCATCCATAAACCAAGCATCCGTTGTAAAGGCAAGCGGCAGATTAAACCCTTCCTTCAGCATCGGGTTTTCTTTGATCATCTTGTCATCGTCATGCATGACATAACTAAAGAAGACCGATCTGCCGTAGATCATGAGTGGTATCGCGATCAGGAGAATATATTGCCAGGATTTCAGCTTTTGAACCGGCTTTTTTATGATAGTGGGTTTGGGTTTCTTAGTGGCCATCGAGGAAGGATATGCTGGTTAAAGCATCAACAATAATATGAAGAAAAAATAAGATATGAATGGGGGCCTGCTTAAACCTTGTCAATAAAGTCACGGATCTGCGCCAGCATTTCATCCCGTGACATGTTTCCCGGAATTGCTCCATAACGGACAGCAAGACATTGCTCAAAGAATTTAGCAAGCTTTTCTTTGACCGGCGCTGATTCAATACTTCTGTCAAGATAAAAATTCAGCTTTTGCAAATCGAGATCAGCAGCAGGGATGGAAAGCTTGTCTGAAACAAATTTGTAAAATATCTCGGTGGCCCTTTCGAAATATTCTTTATCCTGCAGTGAAACAGAATCCGCTTGTAAAGAATCAACCTGATGACGAGCATGACTTACTGCAGCCGCCCGAATTTTGTCACCTTCCGGGATCCTTTCTTCTCGTCTACGTTTGAATGAAACCAACATTCCCCAAAATGAACCTGAAACAAGTAATCCAAAAACGAATAAATGCGGAATGGAAAGCCAGAAGCGATCATCACTGGTGATGTTATGGACTTTTCTTAGCGGCAGTGCCACCAGCGGTGTTTCTGCCACAGAAGTTGAGCTTATTTTTTTGATACCCTGTCTTACATTCAGATGTATTGTATCCGCTTGTGCAGTTTCATACTTCAATGTTTGCGGATTAAAATAGATCAGAGGTATGACTACATTATATTGACCTGGTGCGCGTGGTATCATCTGGTATTCAATCGTCCTGCGATGCGAAATATGCCCCTGTTCCTCCACCATCCGGTCCTGAGTAATCTTTGGATCATATATTTCGAAATCACCGTCCACCACAGGTGCCGGAGGATCCCAGCGTTTTGAATCGCCATTACCTGTGACATCTAGTGTGATAGTCAATGCATCATCTGTTGAGATCCCTGTCTGACCTACACTTTGCTTAACGGAATATTGACCCACTGCACCTGAAAATCCTTGTGGTGCACCCGGAGGGAGAGGCAGAACGTGTATGATCCTGGGTGCTGATGCCACTTTCGTCATATCAAGGTTGCGCATGGAAAAAAATCCACGTCTCTCCGCGAACGGCGCTTCAACCCCGGCATCAAGCACGAAAGGATCTATCGTGTAATCACCGGATTGATGTGCAAAAAGAGCAAGGGATTTGATCACACGTGATGTATAGGGAATACCATTGACATTCTCCATTGTGGATGGAAAATTATTGTTAGTGAAATTCTGAATAAAGAAATCGGAGTAATCATCTTCAGAAATGGCCGTAATACTTTCAATATTGATGTTGAAAAGTAAT
>JBDUDG010000392.1:0-3321 GCA_040003045.1 Saprospiraceae bacterium
ATACAGTCCATGATCAGGTATTACACAGTTGAGAATTGCGAATAGAAAAAGACTAATCACACATAGTAAACCCGTCAATTGCAAAGTTGACGGGTTTTTCTTTGGTTGCAGAAGGGACTGAATAATGCTCCGGAGGTCAGGAGACAGATTTTCATATAAGAGATATATGCTAAGGAATCACTGTGAATTTATTTAAACCAAGCAAATATCCCCCTTTACTTATTAATTGCACCAAATAAATCCCAGGTAGGAAATCACCTAAACTCAAGGATATTTCATTGATGTCTTTATGTAGAATTAATTTTTGCATTAACCTTCCATTCATATCAAATACAAGTAAGTGATCTGATTTTATTCCTATTTTTTCAGACCATCGGATCATTGCTTGTTTCCCGGCGGGATTTGGGTTAATTTGAAGAGATGAATTTATATTCTCAGGAGGGTCTTCATTTTTTGTTATTAAATTTTCGCAAGGCGGGTTTTGCATTTTTTTCAACCAGGCAAATTCGTGATAATCATCTTGTGGTCCGAACCAACCATCTCCGCATGCAATGATATTTCCACTTGAAAGTGTGTCCATTGCACGAAAAAATCCCATAGCTCTGCCTTCATGTGGATACCAGGTTGCAGTGTCAAATCTCTCGCAAATGCTATCACCATAAATATTAGTTACTCCTGTCCATCCTGTAGTATATTGATTTAAAAAGCCTGAATCTGTCCTTGCAGTATCCACTTGGGAGCCAACTGAAATCAATCGGCTTCCGGATAATATCATATCAATAAATTCGGTGAGAATATATTGATTTTCACCGAATGTAGTTTTCCATTGAAGCATAAATTCAGAGTTTAACATTCCTATTCGACCCAAGCCATTTTGCTGACCATGCATACCGTCAATGATCTTTGAGCCTGAGTAAAAAATGTTCTTATTAGTATCTACAACCAAGCCACCAGACGGGCCTGAATATGGATCGGGATCAACATATTCATTAAGAATATTTCCATCCAGATCAACTTCAAAAATCCATGTGTTGTATAAATGATTCTGACTAGGGACCGGAAATGGTTTATGAAAAGATGCTACAATAAAAGTACTATCCTTATACCAAGTTACATCGCCGAATGCCTCGTCCTTATTGGTCAGGCCGTACCATTTACGCCAAACTAATTCCCCATTTTTCGTAATTCGAAAAATTTGGCCATCGGTCGCATAGGATAATCGCTGGGCTGACCCGAATATGATATATCCATCATTCAGTTCAAAGACACTTCTTAAGAGGTTAAGCCTAACTGAAGCTTCACCTGTGAAATATTCGAACACAGTATCAACCCGAAATTGTGAATTCAAAAATATCAACAAAAGAGCATTATCCTGAAATGTCATGGCTGGTACAAGATATCTACCATCTGATAACTTTATCATGTTGTTAAGCGGAGGATAGGTAAGGTCTCTTCCTTTGGGATCGAAGTACCTCTGGTATGATACGAGATTTCCAGATGAGTCCACTTTGGCGAAAGCAATCCCTTGCAAAAACGGAGTAATTGTATCCACAAAAATTCCCTCTAATAAGATAGTATCATGATCCACTAATAATGTACGAAAATTTGACACACCACTATCAAATGTATAATACTTACTAAAAAAATCCTGGCCTTGGAGAAGGGACTGAAATAATAATCCGAGGGCCAGGAAAATGATTTTCATATGATAAATCGAATGATAATATTAAGGAGATACAATTAGTTTTTGAAGGCCTAAAAGATACCCTCCCTTACCGATGAGATGCACGAAGTAGCTGCCAGGCATGAATGTGGACAAATTGATAGAAGCAGAAATGGCATCCTTTTCTATTTTTATATTTTGTACAAGCTTTCCATTCACATCGAATAAGAGTATGTGATCAGCTTTCTTTTTTATTAACTCAGTCCATTTGATCAATGCTACGGTATTTGAAGGATTTGGTTGGATTTGTAAAGATGAATCTATTTGTATTGAGATGTCATCGTTTTTGGTGATCAATCCTTCACAGGGAGGATTTGGTATTTTGACAAGCCAGGCATAAATATTATGTTCAGCCTCTTCTCCAAATCGTCCTTCACCGCAAGCTATTATGTTACCACTTGACAATGTATCCATGGTGCGAAAGATACCTTCGGATGAATTTGTCATGGGAAACCATGAAGCAGTGTCGAACCGCTCACATTTTCTGTCACCCAGTTTTGTAGTTAAAACTGTCCAACCGGTCATATACCCCCATGGATTACCTAACACGGTACGAGAAGTATCTTCAAAAGAACCAACCGATATTAGTTTATTTTCGGAACAAATCATATCCGTCAACCCTGTTGAAATACTAATGTTTTTTCCAAACCTCAATTTCCAGTTTAGGTTAAGTTTATTATCAAGCATTCCTAATCTTCCCAGTGAATTTTGTTGTCCATGTTGACCATCAATGATCTCTTCACCACAGTAATAGATGTTATTACTTTTATCAATAACTAGCCCACCGGAAGGCCCCGAATATGGATCAGGGTCAACAAATTCTTTTATAACATTACCGTTGGAACTAACTTCAAAAATCCAAGTATTATATAAATGATTTTCGCTAGATACTGGAAAAGGTTTATGAAATGATGCTACAATGAATGTAGTGTCTGTGTACTCAATAATATCACCGAAGGCCTCGTCCTTATTAGGCAATCCGTACCATTTACGCCACATCAATTCCCCATTTTTTTTAATTCTGAATATCTGACCATCGGTGGCGTAGGATAATCGCTGAGCTGATCCGAATACGAGATATCCGTCATTTAGCTCAAATACACTTCTGATGAGGTTTAACCTGACGGATGTTTCACCAGTGAAATATTCAAACACTGTGTCAACCAAAAAATGGGAATTCAGTAATATCAATAAAATGGCTTCATCTTGAAAGGTCATGGCTGGTACGAGATATCTTCCATCTGATAACTTTATCATGTTGTTAAGCGGAGGATAGGTAAGGTCTCTTCCTTGAGGGTCATAATATCGCTGATACGATATCAAATTTCCGGATGAATCAACTTTTGCAAAAGCAATCCCTTGTAGGAATGGGGAAACGGAATCTACAAATATTCCTTCCAATAAGATTGTATCATGATCTACTAATAATGTGCGAAAATTTGAAGTGCCACTATCAAAAGTATAATACTTACTGAAATAATCCTGGCCTTGGAGAAGGGACTGAAATAATAATCCGAAGGCCAGGAAGAAGATTTTCATATGAGAGATAAATGCTAAGGAATCACTGTGAATTTATTTAAACCAAGCAAATAACCCCC
>JBDUDG010000070.1:0-11135 GCA_040003045.1 Saprospiraceae bacterium
GAACGCTTGAAATCAATGGCCGTATTCCTCGCAATATTGAAGAGCCAGGTGGCCAGTCTTCCCTTTTCCGGATCATACTTTTGTATATTTTGCCAGATTTTGACAAAGCAATCCTGAAGCAAATTCTCCGATTCTTTCTGATCAACTACGATCTTGTAGATTATACCGAATAGTGCTGCAGAATAGGAATCATAAAGTAAGGTAAAGGAATCCTGATCCCCTGATTGCAATTGGAGAATGAGCTGTGCTTGAGTATCCAATGTGCCGTTTCCCATCGGTAAAGAGGTGAAAAGTGCTTGATTGTAAAGGATTTATCGGCAATTATTGGGACTAAAAATAAAGTTTTTTAATCAGAAGATCATCGAAATAAAAATCGCTTCGCAACTGATTATATTGAGAAAATGGAAAATTGCCAAAATTTTCGTTCAGCCTTGGTTCAGTTTGATTGACCTGCGAAAACAATATCAAAAAGGGAGCAGTACCAATCAGCATTTATGTCCCCGGGGAATCTGAAACAGCAATAAGTGCATTAACTAAATAAGTTCAGGAATCCTATTTGAATTTGGCCCGGGAATGGATAACCTGGTGATTTGAGCTGTCTCTGACGATAGGTACACCTTTCACTTCGACGAGAGTATCCATAGACAGCTTTGCTTCATAGGTCATGGCCCCGTCTTCTCCCCAGCTTCTTATGTAACCATTCTTGATACCATCTGTAAAATTGATCAACATCTTCGGCTGTCCATTTTCGTAAAAAGTGGAGTCGCCGCCATTTAATTTTCCGTCTTTAAAATACTGAACTTCTTTTTTGATTCCGCTCTCATAGTAGATCATGGATTTATCCACCTGCATATCATTTTTGAACATCCGCTCACCTTTCAACTTGCCACCTGGATAATAATCGGTCATCAAACCTTCCTTCATACCATTGATTGTGGTATATCTTCTCGACATCTGACCATTGCCATAGTTCTCAATGACTTCATTGCGTTTTGATTCATCATGCTTACAACTGATTATGAATAAAAGAGCAAGCATCAAAGAGAAAAGAAATCTCCAACTGAATATTTGATGACGATCAGACATTGTTTAGAATTTTAGCGGTCACTGCATTAAAATGCGATATGACTTATGCGTAGTATTCATTTGATATTTTATTTTCAATGGCAATCGATGTCATTAAAATAAAAAGAGACTGCTTAACCATGCAGTCTCTTTTTGATCATGATCTTAATAACCAATCTTATTTTTTCCAGGGAAGTGCATCTACTTTCTGTCCAATCACAGTACCGAAGCGAACACCTTCCTCGCAATCAGCGTACCAGTGTGTACCAAGTAGTACCCGTGACCAGGCATTTTCATTAGCCATCTCATGCAGGCTTGAAAAAGTACGTGGAACACCTTCAAACTCAGTCCTTCCAAGATGACAATTGTCAGTCATTCCATAACTATATCCGAAAACGCTTGCTAAGGATTCTGCACCTGCACCGCCCATGGTCGAGTGACCAGATGGATAAGCAGGAAATGGAGGTACGAAACCAATTTGTCCGGTCAACGGATTATCCAGATTTGATTTGTAATTAGGATCAATGAATTTCTTAATGTAGGTCACAGGCCGCTCCGTATTATAAAGATATTTAGAATACCAGCATGCTACAGCTGCATCATTAAGCGACATTCCTGTTTTGGCGTATGCTTCAATCGCTTTATCAAGAGGAGCGTGTTCTCTTTCTATGATCTGGTTGCCTATAGCGATCCAGCGTGGACCAGGGCTAAAAGTCAGATTGAATAAATCATCACTCCAGAATTCACCCACCCACTCTACATTGTAGTCAGAAGCAGCATTTTTTGAATACGCCTGTATGGCTTCTGAATAATATTCAGAATGTGGGTCCTCACTGTAGGACATGAAATAATGCGATGGAGGCAGGCATGTCTTTTCCGTTTCCTTAAGCGCCCAAGTACGTGCTTTTCCGTAATACGGGTACATCGGAGTTGTTGGCCCTGGGACAGTAGGTTCCCAATCCCCTGGTCCTTTGTAATGAGCTGCCCAATCATAGGTTTCATTTGTGGAATAATTGCCAAATGGATTCTTATAGGCCTCGTGACCATATGGATCAGTGGTTGACCAGTCCCATATTGAATTTGCTACACTTTCACCATACGCTTTTGAACGGTTGTAAACCTCTTCTCCAGCTTCTGCCAGATATTTTGAATCAAGTTCACTGATCAGCGAATTCCAGTCATTTCTTACTCCACCTGGAAGCTCTCCGCCCCCATTAAATTTTCCATTAAAAAATAATGGGAACATGGTTTTATAAATCGAATGAACGACAGTTGGCCAGTGGTATTCAACACCCGTCTGAATCTGGGGAATATTCACCGCCGGATAAAGACTTCTTAAAGAATTGTATTCCGGCATTCCAGAAATGCATGCTTCATAAGCAGCAAAGCCCATATAACCAAGAGCTCTTGGAGCCGGGCCTGGACGATAACCATCAGCATATCGCTCAACCTCCAGAAATAATTTGTTCCATTTTAAGGGAGCTTCTGCTGTGTAGTCTTTAACTAGTTTCGTCGTCGGAGTTAAATTAGGTTCTTCTTTGCAACTCACCGTGAAAAGAATAATAAAGAGTGAGAGCGAAGAGAATAACAAAAGGAGCTTACGAGAATTCATAGGTTACTTTTTTGTGCTGACAAAGATTTGGCGATTAAGAATATTGCCCCAAAGTTAGCTTTAGATAAGCAATAAAAATAGTATTAAGACCTTAGAAATTTCTTAGAAATGGCAATTTCGCGCTTAGATTCAGACGAATGGACATAGCTCCGTACCTTGTGAAGAATGAAAATACTCCTGATCGAAGATGAAGAAAAAGCGGTTAAATTCCTCAAAAAGGGTCTGAATGAGCACAATATAGATGTTGATTTCGCTCTTGATGGTTCTGCCGGGGTCGAATTGGCCATGACGAATGAATATGATGTCATCATCTCGGATATCATTGTTCCGGGAATGAATGGCTTCGATCTGACCAGGCATCTGCGGATGCATGGCATAAAAGCACCTGTAATTCTCCTGACAGCCCTGAACGCGACCGACGATAAAGTTCTAGGACTAGAGGTGGGAGCTGATGACTACCTGACCAAGCCGTATGAATTTAAAGAACTTCTGGCCAGACTCAAGGCACTATCCAGGAGAGGAAAGGAAACACCTCCTCCAAAATTGATCCTGACCTTTGGCGATACCGAAATGAACCTGACCGGTAAAGAGTGTACACGTCAGGGGAAGAAAATAGAACTCACCCCAAAGGAATTTGCCCTCATGGAATATTTCATACGCAACCAGGGTAGAGTAGTATCAAAAGTCGAAATCGCCGAAAAAGTGTGGGACATCAACTTCGAAACTTCTTCCAATGTAGTAGAAGTATATGTCAACTATTTGCGAAACAAAATAGATAAGCCTTTTGAGAAAAAAATAATTCATACCGTCTTTGGAGTAGGTTATGTGTTAAAGGATGAATAATTTAAAATATTTTTAACTCTAATTGCGCAAATGTTATTTTAAAAAAGTATTGTTGAATTTATATCCAAATAAATTATAAATGTCAATTCTTTCCACCATTCATTATTGTAGAGCCGGAGTTCTTATTTTGTGGTTACTTGCAAGCTTTCAATTCCTGTCTGCGCAGACAAAATTTTCAGCCGAAAAGTATTTTAAAAAAGCTGAAGACTTTAAGAAAAATATGATGCCGGACAGTGCAATATTCTATTTTAAAAAAGCAGCCCTGCACTTTAAAGAAAAAGGAAAAACTAAAAAACTGATCAATACCTACAATCAAATTGCAACACTACTCAGCAGGAAAGATAAATTTGAAGAAGGCCGCATGTATCTGGGTATGGCTGAACTGGCAGGCAATACACTAAAGGATACAAATGATTTGTTGCGTGCCGCCACTTTCATCAATCTTGGTGTGATCTATGGTTCAATGGGGGACTTTAAAGGTTCTCTCGCTTATCATAGAAGAGCACTCGCTATCCGCCTTCTCAAATCCGGAGAATATAATTCAGATGTTGCCACCAGTTATGGAAATATGGGGAATGTGTATTTTATTCAAAAGGAATACGACCTCGCTATTGAATCTCATCTGAAAGCATTAAAGATCCGGGAGAAAATATTTGGTTCCAAAAGTACAGAGGTCAATCAAACCTACAACAATCTTGCAAAAGCTTACAAAGAGAAAAAAGAATACGACACGGCCCTGACCTATCTACAAAAACTAGAAGAAAATAAGATCCTTCAGGTCGGCCCTGATCACAAGGACCTGATCAAGGTTTATACATCCCTCAGCGATCTTTACCAACTGATGGGGAATGACGAACAAATGGTATTGTATAAAAGCAAGGCAGATGCAATTTCTGCGAAAGTTGGAGGGTGAGATATAGTTCCCTGCTCCCTGCTTCATGCATTTAGCCATTAAATCAATCACAATGACCATCCGCAATTATTTCGCTTTCATTATTTTCATAACATTAAAAAAGATTTAAAATTTGCACTGCATTTTAATTATTAGCTTTTCTAAAACAATTTTTATGAAATCAATTTTCAAATGTATGAGTTTTCGTTTGCTGGTTATTATTGGTCTTTTGATAATAGCCAATTTGGCTTCAGCCGATGTGATTTATGTCAACATTACAGCCATTGGATTGAACAATGGCACATCCTGGACCGACGCATTTACAGATCTCCAAAATGCAATCAATGTAGCTACCCCTATTGATGAAATATGGGTAGCACAAGGGACTTATTTGCCGACCGAGACCCAGACAGATACATTCTCGCGCAGAAAAACTTTTTACATCAACAAAGGCATGAAACTCTACGGAGGTTTTGAAGGTATTCCAGGGACTGAAAATGATTTTACTGCTCGTGATTTTGCAACACACCCCACTATTCTGAGTGGCGACATTGGACAAGAAGGTGTCGTTGAAGACAACGCTTATCATGTCATGTGGCTCGATCATGTTGGTTTCGGATTACACATTGATGGATTTAGAATTGTTCTTGGATATGGTTTTGATCCTGGTTCGGGTGGAACATCTGGCGCTGGCATATACAATGACGGATCAGGCACCGGATCATCGAGTCCTTTTATTTCCAATTGCACATTTGATCAAGACAAATCCTTTGAAACAGCAGGCGCATTCTTTAATTTCGGTAGCGAAGCAGAAGCTCATCCTGTTTTGATGAATTGTGTTTTCACCAATAATTCAGGAAGCGGCGGAGGCGCAATAACCAATATGGCTAACCCTGCCGGAGATGCGAGTCCAGTAATCATCAATTGCAGTTTCAAAGGAAATTCAGGCCCGACTGCAGGAGGAGGTGCAATTCAAAATATTGCATTAAGTGCGGGATCTGCTTCGCCTCAATTATACAATTGCCTGTTTACCGGAAACTTTTCACCTAACAGTGCTGCATTCGCCAGCTTTGCAAGTGCAGGGGGTGTGCTTACACCACTTTTCATCAATTGCACTTTTTCCGGAAATTTTGGTGGAGGAATATCTACTACTGCCTTAGGTGGAAGTATCGCTACGCCTACAGTCAGGAATAGCATCTTTTGGGCAAATTCAGGTGGTGGTGGAATATCTGAAAATGGTGCCACAACTACTGTAACATATAGTCTGGTGCCATTTGGTTTATTTCCCGGAGAAGGTAATGTAGGTCTTGATCCTTTCTTTGTAAATACACCTGACTTCAAATCAGCACCTACCATAACGGGTGATGTGCACCTTACTGAAGGCTCGATTGCCATAGATGCCGGTGATAATTCAGCACTAACCATAAAAGATATTCCAACTGACCTGGATGGACATCCAAGAGTGTTCCCGGAAAATGGTACGGTGGATATGGGAGTATATGAATTCAAAACACCAACATCCGGTATTACTGAAACAGCATTGTTAAGCAAATGGAGTATAGCTCCGAATCCTGCATCAAATAATTTCAGCATCAATGTTGAATCCAACAGTATCGGGTGGATGCGCATGTTTGATGCAAATGGCAAATTAGTATTTCAAAAATTCCTTGGATCAGGAATTACGAATGAATCTATATCCGCTGATCACATTCCTGCCGGAACCTATTTCATGCAGATTCTCATCAATGGAGCAACATCGACCCGAAAACTTTTGATTGATAAAAACTAAATGATTGTTTTCAAAATAAGTCCGCAAAATGCGGTTTGAATTGTTATCTTCATGATGACACGCCATGAGCATGGTGTGGATTGATTAAATAAAACCAACTATACCGAATATGGCAAACAGAACATTTTTACCCAGTGCTCCCAATAAAACATTGTGGTTGCTTGCAATTATCCTGGGCATCGCAGGAATCATCGTTCATTACTTTCACGTCGAGCAGATATCATCTTACAGTTTTGAGTTAGTCATGATTGCTTTTGTATTATTGTTGCTTGGCACGGCCAATCGCAATATGTAGTGAATCCGTTTTTGTGAGCAAAGTTTTAGATTTCAGGATTAGTATTGTATCGACTAAACCATATACTCCTGTGAGATCATGAGAATTACATTCTTAACACTTTTCATCATTTGGCTTGGATGCCATGCTAAAGTACAGCCTCCAGTCACTGAAGCAAAGCCAGTTTTAATAACAGGTGACACTGTCGCTAAAACGCCGCCGCCTCCTCCTGACACATTAGTGTCTTCAGCAAGCTATGGAAATGTAAAATTCAGGGATGTAAATGTGATTGCCACTGATGATCATACATTTCTGGTGCGTGGCAAGGCCAAAGTGTTTGAAGCTGTCTTAAGTTGGGTGGTTGTAAGTGGAACCAAAGAAATAAAAACCGGTCATCAAATGACTGATGCAGGTGCGCCGGCCTGGGGCAATTTTAGTTTTAGTATCGTTGTGCCAAAAAAGAAAACGGGAGATCATTTGACTCTTGTTTTATATGAAGCAAGTGCAAAAGATGGTAGCAGGCAAAATCAACTGCCGATATTGCTTTATGAAAAGTAGGCGAGAGGGGATTACAAAAAAAATGCTCTTAAGCCCAATGAATCATCTGTAATTTAGTAGCGTCAAATACTTAACCATGATTATACGCACTAGCCTGTTACTTTTCTTATCCCTCCTCCTAGGC
This sequence comes from Saprospiraceae bacterium, assembly GCA_040003045.1. Lineage (GTDB taxonomy): Bacteria > Bacteroidota > Bacteroidia > Chitinophagales > Saprospiraceae > Opimibacter. The sequence continues at coordinate 7,158 of JBDUDG010000070.1, forward strand.
ACAACGATCGCACAGATAAGCGCAAAGGTTCAGCAGAATAACAAAATCTATGGAGTGTGGCAGACCAACCAGTTCGGTTACCAGATGAGCTTAATACTCAATCAGGATGGAACAGGTGAATTTGATGGTGAATCATTGACATTTTCGATTAAGGATAATAAGCTCACAGTTCTTGCAGGTTCAGAAACCACCATTTATTTGTTTAAGCTGCAGGGTAATGCACTTCTTCTGTCGGGAGGTGATCTTCAACAGGAGCTCACTTTCAATCATCCCGGTGATACGACGAATGATATTTCTTTAAATACTGCAGCACCCTCTACCATACGACCTTCGAATAGCCCCAGTCCTGCAACGAAGACTTCAGATGACATCATCGGTGTCTGGTCAGGAAGTGGCGAGACTATCGAATTCAAGTCCGATGGATATTGTCTATATCTCGGAAATACATTTCCTTACCAATTGAATGATGGCAACCTGAACATCTTATCATCTCAGGGTGCAGGTTCTTTCAAATGTGTCATCAAGGGTGATCAGCTGACACTGACAGGAAGTGCAGGTTCTGTATCTTATATCAGGAGTTCTGCAAAATCAGGAAACTCATCTTCTACGCCATCAACCGGAAATGGACAAATAGCCCCCGAACTTGTGGGGAAATGGTGCTTTGTAGATGTCAACAGCTACAACCAGGGTGCCAGCAGTACCAGCGAATGTGTGACACTTAACGCAGATGGAACCTATGAGTATGCAGCCGAAAGTTCAAGGAGTGACAACACACCGGATTCTGGTGGCGGCACAAATTCGCAGAATTCAGACAGAGGCACGTGGACCTATAATGGGGATCGTTTGTTTGTACAATCACAATCCAAAGGCACTTTGTCCTACAAGCTTGAAAAAAGAAATCATCCCAAAAATGTCAGTGACCCAATGATTGTCATCGATGGACGTGCGTTCGTCACTGCTTACAATAAGCCACCTTGGAGATAAGCATTAGTTTTACAGATGGTTTTTAGAAGATCATCCCTGTGATGTACTTCTGCCGGCACGCTATTCTATGCAGATAAGGCTTCGACTGACCTTACAATTCATCATGATTGCTGCAGGCATCCTGCTGGCTGCTTTTTTTTATATCCATTTCCAGTTTGGTAAAAACCTGGAGGATGAATTTTATGACAGTCTTAAATCAAAAGCTCTCATCATCGCTGAGATGGTGGCGGGAAAAAAAACGGATGAGCTCGAATTTGAAATACCCGCACCCACCGAATTGTCGGGCCAGCTTGAAGGAACATATCCTGAAAATATTTCAATGTACACCTTGGATGGTGTCAGACTTTACACATTCAATCCAGGCCCCGACAATATCAAGAGCAGCGTATTGGAGAATATCCTGGAAAACGGAGAATATCATTTCGTGGATGGCAAATTTCATGCGTTGGGCGTGCTGTACAGAAACAAGCTAGGCGAAACTTTTATCGTGGTAGCGGATTCGGTTTTTGAAGATGTACATTTAAAAAACCTGACCCGCATCCTCCTTGTAGTATTTTTTATATCCATTACACTTGTTGCAATTGGGGGATGGTTTTTTGCGAGACAAGCTTTATCACCTGTTAGTGATATAATGAACGAAGTAGATGCACTATTGCCTACAGATATGAGCCATCGCCTGGAAACTTCCGATCAACATGATGAATTATCACGTTTAGTCATCACATTCAATAAATTACTCGACCGTATACAACATGTCTTCAGGATACAGAAAATGTTTTTATCGAATATTTCACATGAATTAAAAAATCCATTGAACCTGATCATATCCCAGGTTGAGATCACACTGGATAAAGAGCGGAATACTGATGATTATCAGCACACATTATCTTCTATACTGTCCGATGCAAAAGATCTGAATGTGGTCACGGACCGGTTGATGCAGATGGCGAGGATCAATTCAGATGGAACCACCATACAATTACAGCCTTATCGAATCGATGAACTCATCTGGCAATCAAAAGAAACATTGATCAAGAATCATCCGGAATACACGATCAGCTTTGAGGTCATCAACCTGCCTGAACAGGAACAAAAACTTTTTGTACAGGCGAATGAACAGCTTTTAAAAACCGCTCTCGTGAACCTGATGGACAACGGATGCAAGTTTAGTCCTGACAAATCTGTCAGGATAAGTCTTGCATTTCCTTCTGATTCAGGTCCTGTGATTGAAATAATTGACAAGGGACCCGGAATTCCTGAAGAGGAACAGGCATTGGTGTTCGAAGCATTTTACAGGAGTACAAAGACTTCCTTTGTCAAAGGCACCGGTATTGGGCTGGCGCTTGTAGAAAGTATAGCGAAGATTCACCGTATCGAACTCAGAGTAGTCAGTAAATTGGAGGGGGGAACTACATTTATTTTGAAATTTCCTGTTTTTGAGGCGCGTGGCTAGTGCAAATTTATAATTCATCAAGGAAGGGTTCCTGCTGCATGCAAGTTCATCAGGACATGGCACGTTACCATTCGGGCATGATACTCACATGAAGCTTGAAAAGATTACTGATTAGTATTAGCTTATTATTGAAAAGTATGACCAACAATCTGCTTATAGAATTTACTTGTCAGCAAGGATACTGGCAATCCAATACACACAATGAGAATAGCAATATTTTTGAAGGCACCTTCGGGAGTCATTTTTAGCGGCCCGATTTGAGAAAGAGGGACGACGACAAGACTCATAAAAAGCCATGCGCATATTCCTATGAGTAGTGCGCTGAGGAATCGGTTTGTTTTCAAAAAAGGCAGCTTTGGATAAATAATAAAATAAATAACTGAAATCGTCATGGCAATCAGATAGTGAAAGAATACACCAAAGACCACCATCTGAGGACCGCCGGTAAAAGCATCTTTCCCAAAAGCACCGCTGGCTACATACCTGAGAACAAAAGCCGCTCTCAATTTGGCCAGGATGATAATAGCCGCAGAAATATCAAGCGTGCCTGCGATCAAACCCATGATGATCACCGTCATCAATGCCGAATTCTTTTTGTCTGTCATGTTTATAGAATAAATAAAAATAGGATTGCCAATAAAGCAGGAATGGTCTGAACGATCAATATTTTTTTGTCCGCAGTGAACGCCCCATAAATGCCGGCTACTGCAACACATGTCAGAAAAAATAATCGCACATAATCCCGCCACACCGGATCGGAAATAAAAAATGACCAGATCAATCCTGCTGCCAGAAATCCATTGTACAAGCCCTGGTTAGCCGCCAAAGCTTTCGTTGGTTCAAACAAATCAATCGGGAAATGCTTAAACACCTTTTTTCCCCTTGTCGTCCATGCGAACATTTCAAGCCATACAATGTAAAGGTGTATCACGGCGACCAGCCCGACGAAAATATTTGCAAGTATGAGCATAAGAGGAAGCTTTTGTGTTTTAAATTTTATCCGCTACTTGCGCAAAGAGCAATTAAAAATGTTTTACGCAATTTTCTTCATTCTATTGATCATCAAAAAGATAAATTCTCCTCAAATGTTGAGCGAAGTCGCAACATTCATTGACGATTTTAGTCGGTCGTTGAGCGATAGCCGAAACGAACGACTGTAATTAATCACTACATCACCGGTGGTAGCGGATTCGGTACTTTATTTTCAATAGGCTTAAGTGATCTCAAGTACTGCCAGATATTGGCCATGTCTTCTTTGGATTCATTTACCAGATTTTGCCATGGCATTGGAGGTAATATAGGACGACCGTTTTCAGCACCGAGATGTTTTCCGGTTCGAATTGCGCGATCAAAATTTTCGAATGTCCAGTTCCCAATACCAGTTGGATCCGGAGTGAGATTAGCAGTGAAAGAGGTGCCCCAGGGACCACTGAAAGCGGTGAGTGTGCTGCTCATCAACATCCATTGACCGGGAGCAGTAACAGACTTGTCCGGCATCTTTGGTAAAACTTCATTAGCAGGATGACCTGAAAGTTGACGGG
>JBDUDG010000393.1:0-3298 GCA_040003045.1 Saprospiraceae bacterium
TCATGCGACCATGAGCCCATCAAAGCAGGACCAAGCCAACTGCTGATCGGTAATGTCCCTGTAGAATGATAATGTTCCGGATCAAGGTGTTGCAAAACTGAATCTGCAGAATTCATCATCATGATGGCAACGATCAGTGTCAGTTCTGCCAGAAGAATAAGATTAGCATCAAGTTTTGGCCACGTGGTCATTTCTGCCTTCCAGAAACGTTTCACTTTTATAATATTCCTCCTGACCAGAAAAATAATTGTGGCTACAAGCGCCAGTGCTGAAAGAACTTCAATGGTGCCGATAATGAACGTATAAAATCCACCCAAATAATGCGCAAAAAACCTATGCACTCCAAAAAATCCGTCGACAAAGATTTCTATGAGCTCAATTTGTGTCAGTAAAAATGCGGTGTAAATAAAAAAATGAAGAACTGCCGGGATAAGCTTTTTGAACATTTTTTGTTGACCGAAGGCGATCAGCAATACATTTTTCCAGCGTTTCCCCTCATTTCCACTGATGGATTCCGGTTTACCCAGGTGAATATTCTGATATACCCTGTAAAACTGCTTTCCGGCCGTGTAGAAGACGAAGATGGTGATGATAGCAAACGGGATAATTGAAATATACATATGGCTCAAAAATAGCGATAAACCAAAGATTAGTAATTTTCCACATCTCTGGCTACTTTAGCCCAATAAAGCGGGTTTCACAATCCCGGATGATCATAATAATCTGAAAACAGGTCAAATGAAAATTCTTGATAAGCCACAGATCCAACAAAAGATCAAACGATTGTCTTTTGAGATCCTTGAAAATAATTTTGAAGAGAAACTCATTGTTCTTGCCGGCATTAATAACAATGGGATCGGCTTTGCTAAACTGCTTGAAAAAGAGCTGAAACAGATCAGTGATATAAAAATTCAATTGGTACAGATCAAGCTGAATCCTGCAAATCCAGTTTCGTCTCCGATTGAAATGGATACACCTGTGGACTCGCTGAAAGGAAAAACAATTATACTCATTGATGATGTGGCCAATACGGGACGAACTATATTTTATGCGTGCAAACCTTTGCTGACAATACTTCCAAAAAAACTTGAAGTTGCGGTGCTTATAGACCGCAGACATAAAACATTTCCAATCAACCCTAAATATGTCGGATTCTCTCTGGCAACAACATTAAAAGAAGATATTGATTTACAGATATTAAGTACAGAGGATTGGGGTGTCTATCTCAATTGATATTTTGATCATGCGGTATCTCCTCCTGTTTTTTAAGTTCTTCAAGAAGCAAAGGCATCATGCGCATTGCTTCATTATAACCGATCTCGTACATCTCTTTGATATTTGTGAAATTGAATCGACTGTAATGATAGATATCTATTGGTTCGATCAACATGTCACAGTAGCGGAGTTCAGGCTGGATAGTATTAATAGCGGCGAGATTGAAACAACGAGCAGCGACACCGGAAATCGTATTCACTTTTTCAGAAAGTAATTCCTTGCGCGGGATGAGATTGACAGCAATGATGTAGGATGCTAATTCACGAATAGGTGACACGGGCAAATTCATTAATAATCCGCCATCTACATACCAATTGCCGTTAATCAGAATAGGCTCATATAAAACAGGTATTGAGCATGAAGCTACAATGACATCATGCAATGGACCTGAGCTCATGATCTCAGGTTTCCCTGAATTCAAATTTGAAACGGCCACATAAAGAGGTTTTTTCAGATCTTCAAAAGTATTTGCCGGAATATAGCGTTTTAGCATCTTGCGAAGGAATGCATGATGCACGAGTCCTTTTGTTGGTAACCGCAGTGAAAACATCCAGAGCAAGGAGCGTTCACTGGCAATAGAAAGAATTTCTGAAGGACTATAGCCCTGAGCATACATGGAGCCTACGATACTTCCGGCACTACATCCTGAAATGATGGAAGGAAATATTCCGTTTTCTTCCAGGGCCTGTAATACACCGATATGCACTACCCCGCGTGTACCTCCTCCTGAAAAAGCGATTCCTATCTTATGCATCCAGTCGTTTTATATCCAAAGCTAAAACCTAAAAATAATGATATTGATTTGGCACGCTTACTTAATTACCAGGTGAAGTGAATTGTGGTATTACGTTTGGAGTATATGGTGCACCTGCTTCCTGTAATTTAATTCTGAGTTGTTTCATGTCCACTTCCAGAACAGCTTTCAGACTGCTGACGATGCCAGTCAATTCATCCTTTGCAATTTTAAGACTTAGTTGATGAGTACCGGTTGGCTCAGCACTGCTGTATTTATTTTCTCCCTGGATGCGCCCTATCCGATCAGCAACTGATGGAGTGGGATTCATGTCAAGCTGTACCTCAATCGGGTCACCGGATAATCTGCGTTGTATTGTATCCAGTTTTTGTTTGATTTTTATCACTTCAGCCAGCCATTTGTCCTCAGGTTGCTCCATGACAGAAATAGCGCGTCGAATATAAGTCAATTCAGAATTTGCGGAGCTTATTGCTTCTGAAACGGATTGTTGAATCCTGTTTAAATTCTCAACTTCTCTTTTGAATGAAGCTACTGAGGCCATATCTTTTGGAGGCAATACATAATTGTTGAGTGATTTCACTTTGAAAGAAACTGGTGAGCCCAGAACTGTCATGACCCCATCTTCCCATCGTGTTAGAGTCACTGTGTAAGTCCCCGGAGCAACAAGCGGTCCTTCTTCTTTGTTAGCGAATGGATCATAAAAATCAGAGCCACTCAATTGAATTGGATCCTTTGATGAAGTCCTCATATCCCATGCTATTCTTTGCATTCCCTGGATATCTGCAGAAGTTGAAAGTTTTCGTATTATTTCGCCTTTCTGGTTTGAAACTGTGAGATAGATTTTTGCTTTTTCTTCATCCCTTTCTTTAGCGAGTTGCAGATATGTTGGAAATGGATTGTCTTTATCCGCTTTCTCGGCTTTTGATTCATCTTTTACTCGCTGATCTTTTGTAGAAACTGATTTGTCCCTGATGTAAAAAGTAATCAGTGCCTTCGCACCCAGATTGTCACCCTGATAAAAACTGCTTCCCTGAAATGCCTGTCCGGGCAAACCGTATGGATAGCTTGATTCAAAAACATACGCATCGCGAACAGGCCAAATAAATCCATCTTTTTTCAAATCAGTTTCAGCCAAATTTCTCAATGGAGAATAATCATCAAGCACAAAAAATCCGCGACCAAATGATGCCAGGATAAGGTCGTTTTCCCTGGTTTGGATAGCCATATCTTTAATGCAAGTATTGGGCAATCCAGAGGATAATTTTTTCC
>JBDUDG010000394.1:0-3291 GCA_040003045.1 Saprospiraceae bacterium
TGAGTTCCATTTAGCGAACGGGTTTTTGAAGGCCTTTGATAAATTCCAATACTTCCTTTTGAAGATGCAGTGAGAAATTATCAATTTTCGTCAGCAGGAAATTGTATCCCATAAATGCAACCACACCTACAACCAAACCAGTAGCAGAAGAAATCATTTTTTGATACAAACCTCCGGAGATCGTACCGATAGATATATCAGCCGTCTGAGAAATATTATAGAAGATGAGGATAACCCCGAGGATTGTTCCGATAAAACCTAGTCGCGGAGCTATACCGGATACCATACTGATGTATCCCATTTTGCTTTCCATTTCTCCAAGCTCAATATTGGATTGTACCTCAAGTGCTTTTTCTATATACTCGATGGGCTTCCCGATTTGTGAAACACCCGCTTTGATGACATTGCCAAGTGAACTTCCCGACTGATCACACAACAGACTTGCGGAGTCAAACTGGCCAAGGGATATTTTATCAAGCACCGTGTTGACCAGATTCGTATCAATCTTTGATCGCTCCCGGATGAAAATATATTTGCTGACAATAAATGCTATCGAAATGAGCGACAGAATGATCAATGGTATCATCACAGGACCACCCTTGAAAAGAATATCAATCATCCTTAAACTGGTACCCGGAGAAACTGCCGTCGAATCAACCGCAGTGCTGGTGACTTGCAAGAAAAATCCAATCATTGTTATCTAGTTGATATTTATAGTTGCAAAAATACTATTAAACCCCAAAGGAACGAAAATTAATATAAAAATTAGAATAGATGTTTTATCTATTGATATTCAATTAGTTATATCAGAAATTGGGCTTAAATGCAATAGTTCTATCCTTGCATCTCTATTTAACGATCGATAAAAGCAATCTCGTATATGATTGTTAAGACCGGCTAAGTGAGTTGTCCCGAATTGAAATTCACGGTCACTTCAAAGTCCCTCCACTAATGAATCCTCACAGGTGGCTAAGCATGTCTTTTTAATCATATCATGCATTTCAAAATCTCCTTCCTTATAAACCTATCTGCGATAGCTGAGCATGCCGAATTGGACTTGTCAGGTACTTCTTAATCTCCTTCATTAGAGGATGATCAGTGGTGCTAACCATGTCGCCGTACAGAAGTATCTGTAATAGCTAAGCAGGCCGAATTGGATTTGTCAGGTACTTCTTAATCTCCTTCATAACAGGATGATCAGTGGTGGCTGAGCATGTCGCCGTCGGCCTCTGGCCGACCGACGGTCGAAGCCATCACTCTCATCCCTACCGCACAATGCAGACACCGCTTCGCATCACAATACTTTTTTTTGAGATGCAACAATGCCTGAGATTGTCCGGCATCTTCTGCCACCCATCCTGTTTCGTTCCATCCTTTGATGATGGCATTTTTTTCAGGAGGCAATTCAGACAACATTTGCACTGCTCTTTCTTTGAGGTTTTGCAGCCCATGCATTTTACCATACACAAACATGAATGGTGCTACAAGATTAATTACCAACGCTGATGCGGTGTCCTTTCCAAGACGTTTCACAACAGTTGCAGAACCACTTTTGAAATGATAATGTTCATTCCAATACTCATGATCCGGTGTCACCATAAATTTATTTATCCACTCTACAGGTGATTTAATCTCTGAAAGCAAAGTGATGAAATGGGTGTTATCTGAAATAATGCCGGCCAATTGTGCAAGACGGATAGTAGGAAAGTGTACAGGTCGCATTCGCATAAATTTCCAGTGTAAAGAAGGCATAGTCTGAAGACCATATTTAATTTTCAGGAAATCAAATTCCCGCTTCAGCAACATTGGATATCCTGCATTGATTTCTTTCGTGAGCATACCTGCTATTCCAAAGAGCAATGCCTCTATCTGATCCGTTCGGTCACTATGTTTTCGCAAAAGTTTCAGAGGTGTTTTCAGTGCCAGATTTTCCATTGAGTCACTATTCGCAGGTGCACCAAGCTGACGTGCCATGATCACAAAGAATGCCTGCTCCCAATCCTGATCACATTGCTCAAGGATCTTCAGTATATAATCTGTTTTTCCCTCAAGCCTCTCGGACATCAATCGTTCGAGCCACGATGTGCGTATTAATCCAGGTACCGAAGAAAGTGATGACGCACACGGTACCCACTCTTCATTACGCATGAGGTGAGCATATCGTTCTAGCAGCATCCGGTCCACTCTTTCACTCAATTCCAGGCAGGGGATTCGGATTCCTGTTGTATTCGTCGCGGGTTTGTCTTCGGTCCACACTACGTGAAGGATTACATTGTTGTAATGGGTGTCCTGCTCATGCATATGAAGAAACCATTCTGAACTGCGCACATGTATTTCGATATGTCCGGCCCAAACCTGTTCACCGATACGGATTCGTCCCTGAAGAAAATCCGGTCCCTGATCGTGATTGGGTATTCCTGGTTTCAGGATTTCGACCTCATCGTCATGTGTGGTCTTAAGTGCTTCATGGCTGAACAGTCCCCTGTGCCAGATGAAGTGTAATAATTGTTCCTGCATTTTTCATTTCCGGACAAGAACATCGAAGCGCATCGGGAATTCATTTTTGTCGTCAGCATTAAAAAACTCCGATGAGGCTACCTGCCATTCGCTCATGTCTATCTCCGGAAAGTATATGTCTCCAACCACCTCAGATATGACCACTGTGAGGTATATTTTTTCAATTAAATGCATGGATTGTTCAAAAATCTTCCCGCCACCTATGATAAAGGCCTCTTTTTCCCCTTTCTCATATGCAAAACTGATTGCTTCTTCAATGGAATGCATCACGATGACCGATGACGAAATGAAGTAGGGGTCCCTGGTCAGGACGATATTCGTTCTCCCTTTTAGTGGTCTGTATCCAAGCGAAACGAAGCTCTCCCGGCCCATGATCACGTGATGACCCACAGTGGTCCTTTGAAAAAATTTCATGTCCCGGGGCAGATACCATGGAAGCCCGCCATCTCTTCCTATCACCCTGTTTGTACTCATTGCAGCAATCGCGCTGATGATCATCTTTTTAAGATTTAGGCTTGTGGATGATATCCGCTTCCATCATCTTCTTCTCAATACCCTTATGGGCCTCTATGATGTCTCCCCGCAGATATTTTTCCATCATCAATCCACCCACCGGAGTTGCAAAGCTTCCGCCCCAACCTGCATTTTCAATGTACACAGCTATAGCAATCTTCGGCTGATTGCGCGGAGCAAATCCAAAAAATACAGAGTGATCCGCTCCGTGTGGATTTTCAGATGTTCCGGTTTTGCCACACACTTCATAATCAGGATGTG
>JBDUDG010000395.1:0-3284 GCA_040003045.1 Saprospiraceae bacterium
GGACAAGGCATGCCTTGTCTTTACATGAGGACAAGGCATGCCTTGTCTTTACATGCCTTGTCTTTACAATGATTTCCTTTTACATATCTTTATATCACCCTTTCCGACATCCATGAAATTTTTTCTTATAGTTTTCTTTTCATCCGTATTGTGTTTCGGCGTCAATGCCCAAACCAATGTCCCAGACCTCGCTACTCTACTCGATCAGCATAAAAATGAATTGGGTCTGAGCAAAGAAGATATCTCTGAATTTGCCATATCCAGCGCATACACTACTGAGCACCTGCATGTCACTCATGTATATCTCGAGCAGCGATATCAGGACATCCCCGTCTACGAGGGCATCCTCAATCTGAACCTCATCGGTGACGAACTGATCAGCTTCGGAAATCGATGGATCAGCAGCATCAACACAAAAGCACCTTCCACAACACCGGATATCACCGCACAAACAGCAATTCAACGTGCAGCTGAAAACCTCGGACACAGTACCGTGAATCCAATTGAGATCAACCGGAAACAAAACAAACTTGGCCAGTACACCCGTTTGAATTTTGCACCACAAAATTTATCACACGACACTATCCGTGTTGAGCTGGTATGGTTGGAAGGAAATCAAAAGAATATGTTCCTCTGTTGGAAAGTGGACATCGCCGAGCTTGAAAATGAAAATGTGTGGCAGATCCTAATCGATGCACATTCAGGATTATTCATTCAAAAAGATAACCTGACCAAACATTGTGATTTCGGCAAGCCAGATTTTAATTCTCCAAAAAAACAAACTCTTACCTCATCACTGCCACCCGAAGCACCAATGATGATGACTCCGGATAGCAGTTACAATGTATTCCCACTCCCAATCGAATCACCTAATCATGGAATACGCGCCATTGTGACACGCCCGTGGCTGAATGCAGGAACAGGTAATGCATCAACATCATTGGGATGGCACAACAACGGCACGACTAATTATACATCGACACGTGGTAATAATGTGTATGCTTATGAAGATATAAATCACGACGACAACCCCGGAATTAGTCCTGATACCTTTAACCTTCGCTTCGATTATTCATATACTCCTTCCATCAATGCAACTGATAATCTCAAATCCTGTATTACCAATCTTTTTTATTGGAACAACATGATGCATGATGTGATGTATCAGTATGGTTTCGATGAAGTATCAGGTGATTTTCAAAATAATAATTTAGGTCGCGGAGGAGCAGCAGCCGATTATGTAAAAGCCGAAGCACAGGATGGCAGTGGCACCAACAATGCTAACTTTTCAACGCCTGCGGATGGCAGTAGCGGACGAATGCAGATGTATCTCTGGTCACCTGTTTCACCAACATCTCCATTAACCATCAATAGCCCTGCCTCTATCGCCGGACCCATGTGGTCTATTGAATCAGCATTTAGCACAGCAAACAAACTAGTTAATGTAGGTTCAAAAACAGGCAATCTACTCCTGGTCAATGATACAGGTGGCTCAACACATCTTGCTTGCGGCGCACTCAGCAATGGTGCAAGCCTTCCCGGAAAAATTGCTGTCATCGACAGAGGTACCTGTAATTTTGTCACTAAAGTCAAAGCTGTTCAAAATCTCGGGGCTATCGCTGCAATTATTATCGACAATGTCAGTGAAGCCCCATTCGCTATGGGTGGCACAGATAATACGATCACCATTCCGGCAGTGATGATCAGCCTCGAAGATGGCAATACACTCAAGACCACCATGATCAGTAACACAGTGAATGCAACACTTGCGCCTGTTACTCAAATCACACCCGATGGCGATTTTGATAGTGGCATCATCTGTCATGAATATGGCCATGGCATATCAACACGGCTCACAGGCGGACCGTCCAATGTGGACTGTCTCAACAACCAGGAACAAATGGGCGAAGGATGGAGTGACTACTTCGGACTGATGATGACAACCGACTGGCTTACTGCTACTCCAGATGAACCACGAGGTATTGGAACATTCGTCATCGGAGAACCACCAAGTGGCATTGGCATCAGGACGTATGCATACTCACGCGACTTGACAGTCAATCCATTTACATATGCGGATGTTGCAAGCGCTCCTTTAATAAGTGGAGTGCCAAGTGTGCATTACATCGGTTCAATCTGGACGACCATTCTTTGGGATATGACCTGGGACATCATCGACCTTGCAGGTGTGAGCAGCGACATGTATCATGGTACAGCAGGAAATAACATCGCCTTGCAACTTGTGATAGATGGCTTAAAATTGCAGCCATGTAGTCCTGGATTTGTAGATGGACGTGATGCTATATTACTTGCTGATAAACTTTATTATGGTGGACAATATCATTGTGCAATCTGGAAAGCATTCGCACGACGCGGTTTGGGTGCAAATGCCAGTGAAGGCAGTTCGAATGTTTATAATGATGGTGTTGTAGATTTTAATTTACCAGGTGATGTCCGTATCAAGAGTACACCAAGTATAGAGCCTGCAGGAGAAGGACAGGAGATCACGCTCAATCTCACAACTACCTGCGAATGTATAGGCCGAAGTAATGTTACAATTAAAGATATCCTTTCTACAGCTCTGACATATATCCCCGGATCGGGCGGCACCTTTAGTGCAAATTCAGTTTCGTTTCTAAAAGATACTCTTGCACCGATGGATTCGGTCACGTATTCATATCATGCGTATGTTAATCCCTGCTCGGCAAACCCGGTCACTACACTGAATACAGAAAATGCAGAAAGTGCTGCACAATATGTCTCTATTAAATTGTCTGGCACAGGAACTAACGTTTGGTCGAAGGTCACTTCGCAGGCAGTGAGTCCAACTCATTCCTGGAATGCTCCGGACTACAATACCTCAGCAGATTTTGTACTCAAATTGATCAATCCGGTTGCGACTTCAATTGGCCCTGTAGAAATCGGGTTTAATCACAGATACAATACCGAAGCAACCTGGGATGGTGGGGTGATTGAATATTCTGTCAATGGTGGCAGCACCTGGCTCGATGCAGGACCTTATTTCACTGAACATGGATATCCTTCTAATATCTCATCTTCCAGTGGAACTGGCATCGCAGGTCGAGCTGCGTTTACCGGGAATAGTGATACACAGTTTGGTGGCAGTGGATTTATTCATAGTACGATTCGCCTTTTATTAGGTAATCCCCAGTCATTATTGATCAGGTTCCGTATGGTCTGTGATGCGAATACAGGAGTAACCGGTATCAATGGTTGGTTTGTAGATGATATCATCATCAAACAACTCTCCGGACTCACCAACA
>JBDUDG010000396.1:0-3274 GCA_040003045.1 Saprospiraceae bacterium
CTACAAGGTCACCACTCACCAGGATATCCTGCCATCCATCATTGTCAAAATCCCTAATCATGCCCTGTAATCCAACTCCACCAATATTTAATTTGGATTTTGCTGTGATATCGATGAAGGTGTCATTACCGATATTTTCAAATAGGGCGCAGATGATATCATGTTCAGTTTTAAAAAGATCAAGATCACCATCATTATCTATGTCACCGAAATCTGCAGTCCATGTCTGATGGCCATCCGCCAAACCATATTTCGCAGCGCTTTGAGTGTAATGATTGGTTCCGTCATTGACAAATAATAAATCAATTCGTCTCGGATCATTTGGATTAGTGACACCCTGTCTGCATTTTGCGATGTAGAAATCAAGGTCACCATCCATATCAAAATCAGTGTAGACAGATCCATAATTTCCGGAATTGTCAGATGGTGGTACGGTTACAAAATTGAATAAAGGCTGTACTACGAGAGTACCTGTTCCATCATTCAAAAGAGTGTAATTGGCCGCATCATCATTAAGGATAACTACATCTAACCATCCATCACCATTGAAATCGCCGGCTGTTGCTCCTTGGGAGAAAAATGGAGTAACTGTAATCGTTGTAAAATTGAACCCGTAAGTATGAGGAATAGAGTAAAGAACTTTTACCTTATCAAATGATCCGATCAGGAAAATATCATTCGCTCCATCATTATTGAAATCCGCGACGATAATGTCATTCTGCTGATCATCGTTCACGTCAATTGTAACAGGAACTTCATAACGCACGAATGGCCGGTTCAGATCCGGGGTTTGGTACTGAATGATCAGTTTTGTTCCATTATCCAGTGTCACCAGGTCATCGAATCCATCGCCATTCATATCTGCCACAGCTACAGGTACGGCGCTATGTGTGACTCCAGGGAGCAGATCATTTCGATTGACAAATTGAGCCTGGGCCAAAGCAACTATAAAAAACAAATTGAAAGACAGTAGTAAAGCGATTTTCGATTTCATAAGTAATAGTGGATTTGGAAACGTAGATGAGCAAAAATAACAAAAAATAAAGGACTAAAAACGGAATGAATTGACCAGATCCGGTCTATTTATAGAAAAAATTAAACTGAAGGTTACCTTTCGTATTCAATACCTGTATTTTGCATCGATGCATGGATATTATACGTTTGCGAAATTTATTGAACACCGATTCCGGGGCCGGAGATGGGATTCATTTCATTCTCCATTTTTATTCCGGCTGATGACGTATTGCTGTGATGATAGAATCCATTCAGAAGCATTCAAAGAGATCGAAGGAGAACGAAAAAAAATGATCCGCTCTAAAGAAAAAATTTCGCGACAAGATTTTGGTGCAGGAAAAGAAGAGAGATACTGCAAGGAAAATCAAAAAATCTCCTCCATTGCGAAAAAATCGCTCAGCCTTCCTTTCCAATGTAGATTCTTATACAGATTGATGGAATACATTAATCCTGTCTCAATGATTGAGTTTGGAACATGTCTTGGCATTTCATCAGCTTATATTGCTAAAGGGGTATCTGACGGACAATTGATTTCAATAGAAGGTGATATGAGTTTGTATCGAATAGCGCATTCTTTATTCGAAAAATTAAGTATCAAAAACATAAAAGTTATAAACTCGAGTTTTGAAAATTTTTTGACGGAAGAAGAAAAAAATATAGGAAGTCTGGATTTTATTTTCCTTGATGGCAATCACAGATCCGAAGCGTTGATCGAATATTATCAACATTTAAAACCACATTTCACATCTGAAACGATTTTGATGGTAGATGACATCTATTGGTCTTCAGACATGAATGCCGGTTGGAAATTACTGACCAAAATGCCTGAGGTAAGGCAAAGTGTAGACTGTTTTCATTTCGGATTACTATTCTTCAGGGAGGATTTTATAAACAAACAAAATCATGTTGTCAGACTTCCAGTGAAAGCTATACTGAGATAAATATCTGATTGCAATTAGCTTAAAAACAATTAGTTATTATGTATTTGATAAAGAATAATTGTAATGAAAAGAGACTCAACTATCTAAAGCTTTAGAATTTGGCAAAGGCGACATCTGGTATCCTATCCTTGCAGCAGGAGTATCGTCATCATCGAAATCTTCCCATTGTGTGATTTCTTTAATAAAGTCTTCCATATGACGAATCAGGAATGGGATCTTTATCTCTTCGGGACGATAGATGCCTATGATCTTTGGAGGTTGTGGTTCGCCAAACCCTTCAATAAATGGGTATCCAATCATGACCTGGACTTTGCCATTGAAAAGTTGCTGATAGACTAGCGAGCCATTGTTTTTGATCATCGGCTTGTCCGTCTTGTCGTTGATGATTTCTGAAATACCGCTTTCTTCCGATCCTAATGAGAGGACGATAAATTCAAGGTGCCTGACTTTATCCTGTACATCAATCTTCCCATCCAGTTTGGAAATCTTCAGCATATTTTCAAGCTCTGTGCTGATCAGGGTCCTGAGCTGGGTATCCCATCGATCTCTGTAAGATTTGGTATTTGCAAGAGTGGATTGATATCGTTCTACTTTGGTGATCAATCCTTTATAATCATCCATGTCATTTCGTTTATCGCTTAAATATAGAATCTCTCCAGCAGAATTGAAGCAAATGTGATCAGAGCATCTTTCAATCTCTATCTTTGGACGTCATGAAGGCCAAGGACAAGAAAGCACCTGATTCGCAAAGTAACCCCAAAGACAACCCTTCTGTTCAAAAGCCCTGGACAGAAATCCTGGGTAAGGCTTTCAGCCTGATGGCTACAGCAAAGGCCATGACTGACCTGTATGAAGCCAATTTTAAGGAGGTTTCAAAATATGTGCATGCCACATCGAGGGGTCATGAAGCCATCCAGATTGCTTTAGGACTTCTGCTTACACCAGACGATTGGCTTTCTGCTTACTATCGGGATGATTCCATTTTGCTCTCCATCGGAATAAAGCCTTACGATCTGATGCTCCAATTGATGGCAAAAAGGGATGATCCTTTCTCAGGAGGCAGATCATACTATTCACATCCAAGTTTGAAGGATGATGATAAGCCAAAAATTCCTCATCAGTCATCGGCTACGGGAATGCAGGCCATCCCCACAACTGGAATTGCCCTTGGCATCAATTACAAGGAGAATAGAAAACTAGGAAATTGGAAACAACCACCTGTTGTTGTTTGCTCATTTGGTGATGCCTCGGTGACGGAAGGTGAAGTAGGCCTTGGGCATGTAGCAAAAGCCTTTGTCGCCCCAGCTCGCCGCCCAGGA
>JBDUDG010000397.1:0-3267 GCA_040003045.1 Saprospiraceae bacterium
TTGGCATTCAGCATACTGGAATCGAAGGATACTCCGAGCAACGGATTACTTTAAGCTATGCGCGTAAATTATTTCAGAAAATGAGTCTGGGCGTCCAGTTTGATCTCAATCGAAATTCAGCAGATGAACTAGATGATCTCTATGCAACCTCCTTTTCAATTTCTCTCTACGCACCTCTGATGAAAGAATTGTCCATGTCAGCATGGATCTACAATCCACTAGGCAATATCAACACATTCGATCTTCCATCTATGGCCAGGATTGGGGTGCTTTATTCTCCTTCAGAAAAAGTAGGTATCGCCGTTGAAGTCGAAAAAGACTGGCGGGAAATCGCACGCTTCAAAGCAGGTATCAATTACCGCATACATCCACGACTTGCTTTACGATGGGGCTTCAGTACTGAACCTGGAATTATAAATGCAGGTCTTTCGTGGAATCTTATACAGAATATGGCTTTGAGTGGTGGATGGCGATATCATGCAAGACTTGGCAGTAGCTTCAGTGCAGGGCTTTCACAATACAAGTATAAGTGAGTAAACGAATTGCCATTGTTTCAGCTACTACCAAAGAAGTCCAGCCTTTAGTGGATTATTTCAAATCCGAAGGCGCAGAGCAAACTTTTCAATCTTTCAGGCTCCATGGAATCTCATATGACATCATCTATGGCGGAATAGGCATTCTGTACACAACTTATACTCTGATGGATTACGTAAGTCGCCATCACCCTGACTGCTGGATACAAATGGGCATTGGTGGGGCTTTTGATCCTTCCTTAAATATTGGTGATGTATTTCAAATCAAAAGTGAAGTGCTGGTTGAATTTGGTGCCGAGGATCGCAATGGAAGAATTATGGATCCATTTGAATTGGGATGGCAGGATCCAAATCATTTTCCTTTTGAGGATAGGAAGCTTGTTTGTCCGTATGTTAATGATAAAATTTCTCTTCAAAAAGCAACCGGCATGACCTCTTTTCATGCTCATGGCTTTCCACCGCATATAGAACAATTGCGGGAGAGCATTAACGGACAAATAGAAAATATGGAAGGGTTTGCTTTTTTTTATGTCAGCATATTGAAGAAAATTCCTTTTTTAAGTATTCGTTCTATTTCCAATAGAGTAGAAATGAGAGATCCGCAAAAATGGAATTTTAGCTTATCCATTAATAATGTCAATGATGCTGTGATTGACATTATTAAAAAGCAGAGCTGGCCTTTGCTCTAACGACTTTGTGCATCCGACATCATGGTGGTCACGTGCCTGCTGTTTCTTTTTTAAATACTGTTGGACCATCAGTACCACATAATTGTAGCTACGCATTCCGCCTTCTACACCATGATGTTTAAGATAATTTGAATAAATCGCATCACGGATCTTTGGAAGTATATCAGGATATTTTTGATCATTCTTATTGATCAGTTTGATCGAACGAAGAATAACTGGGGTGAGAGATGGTAATTCTTTCATCACCAAACTATCAGGTATCTCAGAAGCTGCATAACGCCAATACGTAAAATCTCCTCCGAATCGCACCCAGCTATTCTTAGAGTTGTGACAGGCAAGCCATGCAATGAAATTACAGGCTCCCTCATCAGTGATCCCGTACCCATGCGCCATCTCATGTGCCATAGTGAATGGTTTCTGAACAGACAATAATCCTTTATCAATATGCCCCTCAAAAACTTGTGGAATGTATATGCCCGCGGTACTCCATCGTAATAAAAATCCCGGCGGCCTTAATTGTCTTACTCGTACTTTTCCACTCGAAGGAACCCCAAGCTCTCTCAAAGCAGCTTCAACGTCTGCGCGAAGATCACTATCCGTAAATGCAAAAGACTTAATCACACTATCGGAAGTCATTTGCAAAGGAAGATGAATAGCGGCATCTTTCAATTCAGCAGTAGCCCTGTCAAACTCTAATTTAATTTCATTTGCCGATACGTCTTTAAGATTGTATCCAAGTCTGGACTGAAGGGGCACCTGGTTGTAATTAAAACCCCAGGCCACATAAAAAAGAATGATTAGAAATGCAATTCCACCTATTGCCTTTGTCATTAAAAAAAAGAAACCTTTTTTCCACTCTCTGATCCAGAGAAATATCCTCAGTAAAATAAAGGCTACAGCAAAATAAATCATTGGTACAGGTGACCACCCCAAAAGAGTATCATAGGTTACTCTGATAACTCGAAATATTCCACGGTAATACACTTTTTCAAAAAATGCAACAGGCAGCATGTCTGACATCAGGATCACAAGTATCGCAATCCCTGTCCAAACCAGTGAACGCTTATGAATTTTATGAGCTAAAAAGTTAATTTTTGTTAAAGTTTTGAGGTTTTTTGGGGAGTTACTCATCATGATTGTCAGCCTAAAGATAAATTTGCAACTTTGCTTCTTCATTGAATGTTTTACAGGAATTCAAATCACAATTTTAACTATCAATCCTTCAACCAATGGCATTCGAACTTACAGATAGCAACTTCCAGGAAAAAGTCATGGACACTCAAGGCGTCACCGTCGTGGATTTTTGGGCAGAATGGTGCGGACCTTGTCGCATGATTGGCCCTCACATCGAGGAAATGGCCAAAGAATACGATGGCAAAGCCCTTATCGCCAAAGTTAACGTAGACAACAATCCTGAGATTTCATACAAATACAATGTGCGCAACATACCAACCATTCTTTACCTGAAAAATGGTGAAGTGGTCGATAAACAAGTGGGCGCTACCAGCAAAAAGGTTCTGAGCGATAAGCTTGAGGCTATCCTGGCTCAGTAAAAACAATACAAAGAACATTTTTTAAAGCCTCCGGGGATTCCGGAGGCTTTTTTTTATTTGCAATTAAGCTAGTACTTATTTATCCCCATTTAAGGGTTAAATGGCAAAAAGAGCCTCATATCTATTCACCTGCTTTTTACGTTCTTTAATCCGTAATTTCGACCTTAATGAGTTACTTCGATCAGTTTGAGCTGAGAAAATTTGATAACCTGGAACTTCTGGCCAGCCAGGTTGTAGAAGGCTTCATCATCGGCCTTCATAAAAGTCCTTTTCATGGATTCTCTGTAGAATTTGCTGAACACAGACTGTATAATCCCGGTGAAAATATCCGCAATATCGACTGGAAGATTTATGCCCGGACCGATCGCCTTTATTCGAAAAAATTCGAAGAGGAAACCAATCTCCGTTGCCAGATCGTCATTGATGGATCATCCTCCATGCAGTATCCATTTCTTGCAGCTGATCAACCCGGGTGGAATAAAATGAGATTTA
>JBDUDG010000398.1:0-3263 GCA_040003045.1 Saprospiraceae bacterium
ACAGGAAGATTGCTGCAGAAGTACCATGATTTGCCGCCATCCCGTGAAATATTTAGTCCGCCATCATTTCCTTCGAGCATATAAGATGGGTCATCCGGATCTATCCAGAATGCATGGTGATCGGGGTGCACGCCGCCAAGGCCGCCTGAGAAAGTTTTTCCCCCGTCTTCACTTTCTGAAACTGTCGAATATAGATTCCAAATCCTGTTTTCATTTTTCGGATCGACATATAATTCGCTGTAGTAGAAAGGACGGTTGCCAATATTTTTTGTTGAAATTACACTCCAATGAATACCACCATCTGAGCTTTTATAAAGACCATTTTCTTTTGCTTCGATAAGTGCATAGATTATATCAGGTGATGATGATGCAATCGCCAGTCCAATACGTCCGAGATTACCTTTCGGCAAACCATCTTCATCTGTGAGTCGTTTCCATTTGTCCCCACCATCATATGTGATGTATAAACCTGAACCAGGTCCTCCGCTTTTGAAATCCCAGGGAGTTCTTCCATATTCCCAGAGAGCAGCAATAATTTTTCTTGGGTTGGTTGGATCCATCACCATGTCGGCAACACCTGATCTGTCATTTGAAAAAAGAATTTTATTCCAGGTTTTTCCTGAATCAGTAGATTTGTAAACTCCTCTTTCGGGATTTGGACCCCATGATGAGCCAAGAGCGCCGGCATAAATTGTTGATGGCTGAAACCGGTCAATCAGAATCCTGTGTATTGCTTTTGTTTGTTCAAGGCCCATTGATCTCCATGTTTTACCGCCATCCAAAGTCCTGAAAATTCCTTTTCCGCTGTTTTGTGAGTTTCTTGGATTGCCTTCACCTGTTCCTACCCAGATCTCGCTAGGATTTTGCTGATTGATTTTTATTGATCCAATTGAGAGAGCAGGTTGATCATCAAAAATGGGATTCCAGACAATACCTCCATCTTTTGATTCCCATAAACCACCTGATGCAGAACCTGCATATATATGATCCCGATTTGACAGAACCACATCAATTGCGGTGATGCGACCACTCATACCTGCAGGTCCTACATTCCGGAAATTGAAACCTTCCAAAAATTTTTCATCCAGTGTTTGCGAAAATCCCAAAGTTGTCCAACAAATGATGCAAAGACTTAGGAAGAATTTCATGGATGAAATTTGTGAGATGAAGAACACTTGCACTAAACTAAAAAAATAAAATAATAACTAAGGATTTGGGCGTGGCCATTCATTATTATCACGGTCGAGATCGATCATTCTTCTTGTATCGTCAATTTCGATAGAAGCTATATTTTCCATTGGCACCGGAATTTCGATTTTATAAAATGGATTCACCCAATCCCAATCCGGGAGAACTTTTCTGTAATCCATTCCGCCGTAAGCTTCAGACTTCGACCCTCTCATGATGTCAAGCGGAATATTGTAAGCTAACATAGAACCATTTTTCATATGGATGGTCAGATCAACGGGCATGGGCATCAAACCGATGCGAGTAAGGAGAATCTGAGCATGGTCAGATTTATTAAAAACGGTATCAATGGCGTAATCCACGGTTTTGGTAGTGTACACCATATATTCTTTGTACCAATCTAATTCAATATCGGATGATTTTTCCATGACCCTGATAAAATCAGCCGCATCAGGATGTTTGAATTTCCAGGTTTCAAAAAAATTAAGAAGCCCTTGATCAAATGCAGGTTTGCCAATCACGTATTCTAATTGATTTAGAAAAAGCTGCCCTTTCGTGTATGCTGCAACGCTATAGGCCGAATTGTAATTGAAATGATCTGCGTGTGTCGACAGTGGCTCTTCAATTCCGTCTTCTACCAGACTTTTGTACGCACTAATTGATTTATCGAAAGGAAATTCTTCCAGTTCACCCGGTATTAGTCCCTTGCTTATTAGAAATTCTTTTATTCGTGTTTCAGCATAAGAAGTAAAACCCTCATCCATCCAATAGTAAAGGCTCTCATTGAAACCAAGGACGCCCTGGTACCAGCTATGCATCATTTCGTGTACTGAAACACCTACAAGACTCAAAAGTGATCGGTGCCCAGTAATCAATGTTGCCATCGGATATTCCATACCCTGATCACCACCCTGAATGAATGAATAGGATGGATAAGGGTATTTCCCAAAATTGGCATCCATGTATTTCATAGCAACTTCCATAATGCGTGGCAATGCCTCCCAGTTTTTATTGTATTCATCAAGATTCTGATGAAAGGTGTGAAAGACAACACCATTCTCGCATTGATAAACTTCGTGGACATAACCGGTGTCAGCCGCCCAGACAAAATCATGAACATTTTCTGCTTTAAAATGCCATGTCAGAAGACCTGGTCTGTGTTTTGGGTCAGGTGTATAATTGTAACCAATTTCATTTGCATTTTGCAAAGTACCAGTTGCTGCAACAATGTACTTGCTATCAAGCTTAATGCTGACATCAAAATCTCCCCACACACCGTAAAACTCCCTTGCAACGTATGGATTTGCATTCCAGCCATTCTTATCATACTCACACATCTTTGGATACCACTGTGACATCGTATATTTTATACCCTCTTTATTGTCCCTTCCATTGCGTCTGATTTGAATGGGGATTTGAGCATCATAATCCATTTCAAATTTAGTTGTCTGACCGGGACGAATAGCTTTTGCAAGAGTGACTTCCAAAATAGTGCCTTCTACATGGTAGGAGAGGTTTATACCATTCTGTGTGAGCCTGGTGATTTGTTCATAACCCATCTCTTCAGGTTTTAGATGACTGATCCGGTTGCCTATGCGCGGATCGGGGTCAGGAATGGTTTGTGATCGAATATCCATGACGCTGCCTGGCTGGAAAGTGTTGAGGTATAAATGGAAATAGACTTTGTCCAGGACATCCGGAGAATTATTCTTGTATTTGATAGCTTGCTTCCCGGAATATTGATTTGTACTGGCGTCAAAAATTACATTCATTTTGTACTGAATATATTGCTGCCAATATGTTGTGTGGGTTGAAGCGGACGCAGGAAATACGGATAGACACAAAAAGCCGCAAATGAGACAAAAGGCTGAAAAAATCCGGCAAGTCATAGAATATTGGATTATATTCGGAAAAGTAATAAAGATTTAATCCGGGATTTGTCCAGAGTTCGTAATGTTTATAGTAATTCTACCAAAGGCCAAATAAAAACGATGGTTCAGACAAAACCCTGACACTGAATGTTTGTTATAAAGTTTTTACATTTGAAACCGTATGAAGCAGACGAAGGCGATAAT
>JBDUDG010000399.1:0-3260 GCA_040003045.1 Saprospiraceae bacterium
ATAAATCCGATCTCCGGAAGGCTTACATTAATTCTTTAAGGGCAGCAGATCAGGGGGACTATACGTCTTTGGTAGCTTTTGCAAGGATGTGAATAAATAAATGCGGAGCGGATTTGAATATATTTGCCGCAATAGCATTGTTTGCATTTTGCAAACGTTTATTAAATTCAATCCACGAATCCTGACATATAAAACACTGAGAAAATGAAATGGAAAGTAATCAGGACGGAAGCACAATATCAAAAGGCTGTAAAAAGGACTTTACAAATTTTTCATTCTGCTGAAGGTTCATCAGAAAGAGATGAACTTGGCGTGTTGCTTTTATTGGTCAAAGACTACGAAGAGCGTTATATCCTGATACCTGATTTGGATCCAATTGATGTGATAAAACTAAAAATGGAGGAGAATGGAATGAAGGCCAAAGATCTTGAGCCTCTCATTAGCAGCAAGGGCCACGTCTCATCAGTGCTATCCGGAAAACGAGAGATTACTTTGCAAATGGCAAGAAGACTTCGCGATTATTTTCAACTCCCGGCTGAATTATTTTTACCTGCATCGAAGTAAGCAAGGAATTCGATTATCTCCTCCATCTTTGAATCTCAAATCTGCTAACTCTCAGCCGATTTAAATGCCCCAATCATCAATTCCTGCTCCGTCCTTGAAATCCCAATGGCCTGTGCTTCCAGCCTCCAATCCTGAACAGTTTTTTTCACCTCAAATATTATTTCAACGCCAGATCTTGTAATTTTCTACCAAAGACATCATCGGCACCAATCTTAAGTATGTCATCTTGTAATCCCAACACACGTAATGTATTGAAATAGGAAGCCATGGCCACCCTGCCGCTACCACGCTCAATGTGATATAGCGTTGTGCGGTCAATTCCTGCCCTTTCTGCGACCATGGAAGCAGTAAGCTTTCTCCTTTTACGGGCGAGTCTGATATTTTCACCCATCTGCGCCAGGAGTTTTTGATGCTGGGGGAAAATGACTTGATGTTTATTTGCTACCAAAATGTTGTTTATTAGCTGCAAATTTAGTGTTTTTGTTGATATTAAACAACATTTATTTCAAAAACTTTGAGAATTCAATACGCATCCGACCTGCATCTGGAATTTCATGACAATAGTGAATTCCTATTTGACCATCCCCTGGACCCGGTTGACCAACTATCTTGGGTATGTGCAGGAAAATGAGCACAGGGATTTTAAGGGGGCGTAAGATTATTACGGTTTGATTTATTTCACGGACGCGGATAAAGCGTGTATGATGAATAAGCTATAAAGTCTTTGTACCCTTTCTAAACGTAACCTCCGGCAATACAATCAATATCTCCTTGTCTGCTGTCTCTGACCAATACACCAGAAAATTGACCTTGGCCGAATACAATTGATACCCCAAATGCACTCGCTTTTTTATTTCTTCTATAAACTTTACCGACCATCTTAATACAAACTGATTTGCTTCATTGGCACACCCGTCCGGATTCACTTTTAGGTCTTCACCACTCCTGAGCTTTCTAATGATTTCCTGACGGGATGAAAAATAGGACAATTGAACATGCTCATGAGTTAATGTCATGGTGATTTCATCCGGTGAATCATACACTTTATCATCCTTAGTAACTTTCACATCGTCAGAAATAAATCGGTTCAGTTCATTTCCATGAACATGGACAATGAGGTTAGATTTTGCTCTTGTCATTGCTACATAAAGCGACCGCTTAAAGTCTGCAGAAGAGTCTAGTCCTTTTTGGAGTAAAATGAAAACATTGTCAAATTCACGTCCCTTGGCCTTGTGGAAAGTAGAGACATAAATCATGTCTGAAGTTTCATGAATAAAGTCTTCAAGCTTTGACTCTGAAATAAAAGATTGAAAGTCGGAGGAGTATTTAGACTTTGGATTTGTTTTTTCAAAATCATCTAACAATGTCATCACTCTTGGCGTCCACAGATATTTTTGAAATCGATTCTTAAACTCTCTTTTTGCCTTTTCCCAGACTTCTGATGGAATAGTCGTGTGTTCATCAATCCGGATCAAATCCATAAATGATCTTATTTCAAAAACATCTGAAAGCAAAAATCCTTCATTGGATTGGATTAACTGGACAGGCATATTTCTTTTCTTCAACAACCCCACTACAAGCCCTGATTCCTCATTCGTTCTTGACAGTATACAGGTTGTACCACGCAATGGCATTGAGCACACATGTTCTACAAGAGGAACGATCAAATGGTCAGAGGAATACCGGATGATGCTGACATTTCCTTCTTCAGCAACAACTGATGTTATTTCGTACGTTTTCATCCTGTCGGGAATACAAGAAGCATATCGATTTGAAAATGATACCACGTTTTTGCCGCTACGATAATTTTCGATTAGTTCGAATTTCTCAGCCTTGGTTTGATGTACAAATTTTTTTAAATATTCAGAACTTGACCCCCTGAATTCAAATATATTTTGATCATCATCACCTACCAGTATTACCCGCATCCCTTCATTTTTCTCGCGCAATTGCAGGACTAACTCGTATTCATCTGCGTTCATATCCTGCGCTTCATCAATCAGAAGTATAAGTTTTCCGATTTTGTATCTGATGATCTGATCAGCCTTTATCGCTTCTACAGCATCTTTCACTGCATGATTCGCAGATTTGATATCTCCTTTCTTTCCCAGGAGGTCAAATGAATAAGAATGGAAAGTCTTGATTTCAATGTAAACGGCTGCATTCCCAATCAAACCAAATAGCCGCTTTTTAAACTCAGTTATCGCCGCTCTCGAAAAAGTAAGTGCCAGGATCTGCTCGTGCTTAATATTTTCAATGAGGAATATAGAAGCAAGTTTGTGCACAAGTATTCTTGTTTTCCCACTTCCCGGACCTGCCAGGACAACAGTGTTATCACTTGGATCCTTTATGATAGCCAATTGCGCTGCTGACAAATCGCCAAATATTTGTTGGAATTTTTTTGGTGTAATCGTCTTTTTTATTTCATCCTGCCTGCTACCGGGAAAATATTTATTCAGAAAGGATGAATAATTTAAACTAAAATAGTCTTCCACAAATTTGAGTGCTCCGACATAATCGTTGATCATACGTTTTGCATACTCGCCTACGATGTGAACCTGTTGGACTTTCTGATCATAATATTGCTGCAGCTTTTTGTAATCATCCTGCTTATACTGCACTCTGAAATTATCCTCCTGCCTTTCCAATTTCATTCGCTTGTACAAGATCATAAAACCACCATCAAGCTGAAGGGC
>JBDUDG010000071.1:0-10930 GCA_040003045.1 Saprospiraceae bacterium
AAATTTATGCTTTTATGAATCTCAACCCGATGTGGGGATTGGGAACAGGCATACAAAAGATGCTTTTCAAAAACAGAGCGAGCCTGAAACTGGCAGTGAGTGATATATTCCGGAAAAATCTTCCATCCGCTTTTATCAATTATCGCGATTACCAGGAAACGTTTGTAGTCTATCGCGAAACCCGCCAGGCTTCACTAACCTATACACAACGTTTTGGTGACAAACAATTAGCTCCATCACGCAGAAGAGTGGGAGGCGCAGAAGATGAAAAGCAAAGGGCAGGAGCAGGATCGCAGGGGTAATTTGAATATTGGGGCAGATCACCATTTATATTTACTTTCTTACGCTTTTCCTCTCTTACGTTCTTACGCATTACCTTTCGTACTGGATGGACTGGGATTCTACTCTTCATGGTTTTATTGCGTACCTCACTTTGGAGAAAGGCCTTTCAGCGCATAGCATTGAGGCCTATGAAAGAGATGTTCGGCGCATGGCTGCGTTCATGTACACAGATTTATCAATTCTCACTCCAGTAGAAGTTACTGGAAAAAACATCGGGCAATTCCTTGCAGCTTTAAATGATGTTGAGATCAGTCACCGTTCACAGGCAAGGATGCTTTCTGGGGTCAGATCATTTTTTCAATATCTCATGCTTGAAGATATGATCAAAGTAGACCCTACCGAATTGGTGGAAGGCCCCAAGCTCGGTCAATATCTTCCTGAAGTACTGAGCTATGAAGAGATCATGCGGATGTTGGAAAAAATAGATCTCAGTTCGGCACAGGGCACCAGGAACAAAGCCATCATTGAGACATTATATGCATGTGGATTGCGGGTTTCGGAGCTGACGGATCTTCGCATCAGTCACATCTATCCGGATCTGCAGATGATCCGTGTCATCGGAAAAAATAATAAAGAACGTCTCATCCCTATCGGAGAAAATGCCCTCCTTCAAATCAATCTCTATCTCGATGGAGATCGCAACCGAATGATGAATATCGATCCCTCCTCAGCAGACATTCTGTTCCTAAACCGAAGAGGAAAGAAACTATCACGGGTTACGATATTCACCATGATCAAGGAGGCCGCAAAAAATGCAGGCATTACAAAAACCATCTCTCCACACAGCCTTCGCCATTCTTTTGCTACCCACCTTGTCGAAGGAGGTGCTGATCTTCGCGCCGTCCAGGAAATGCTCGGTCATGCCTCCATCACCACCACCGAAATTTACACCCACCTCAATGCCGATTACCTGAAAGACACGATGAACAGGTTTCATCCGCTAGGCAGGAAATAACTCACCCCCTTCCCCCTCTCTTATTCTCCATTTCTGCCTGGATAATAAATTCTAGAAAAGAGATGGGGTATTGATAATTATCTCATATCACCCCTCTCTCTTGAAAATCATAAGACTTGAACAGAAATATACTTCCACTAAGAGAGGGGTGAGTTATACTTTAACACCCACTGATGTTGTTAACCTGAGATCAATATCTTTGCTTCATGTTTCGCACCTGCCTCCTTTTTCTGCCTCTTTCCCTTTTCCTTTTCGGTCTGATTGCATGTGCGAGCCCCAGATCGCCGACCGGAGGTGCAAAGGATGTAAAGCCACCTGCTATAGTTGAAGAGCAATCCACGCCAAATAAGCAAACCAATTTCCACGAAAAGCAAATCACCATTGTCTTTGATGAATGGATCATCTTAAAGGATATTTATACGCAGTTAGTGGTCTCTCCCCTCATGCCACATGATCCGGATATCAAACAGAAAGGAAAAGGCCTCGTCATAAAATTGCCGGATAGCTTGCGCGCCAATACAACCTACACGATTAATTTTGGAAATGCAATTGCAGACCTGAACGAAAACAATGTACTCGAAAATTATGCTTTCGTTTTTTCAACAGGCAATGAACTTGATTCAGTTAGACTCACAGGAAATGTAATAAATGCATTTACACTGAAACCTGCCGATGGTGTGTGGGTGATGTTATATCAGGTCGGGGAAGACAGTGCGATATATAAACATAAACCAGAGTATGTAGCAAAAACCAACAAGGAAGGAAAATGGATAATGTCAAACCTTAGACGGGATAGTTTTGAATTAGTTGCACTTAAAGATGATAACCAGAATTTCCTCTATGACCAGGAAGGTGAGTTGATCGGTTGGCGAGAAGAAGTAATTCATACGGACAATCCTGAAATTAAAATTCCTGAAATAAAAGTTTTTCCACGCGAGAACCGAAATAGAATCAATCAAATCATCAATGTAGCACCCGGTTGGCTCAAAGTAGTGATTGATGCTCCACATCCAAAACCAAAACCATTATTTCTTCCTGAATTGACAGAGAATATTTCCACCTGGGATGGAGACACTCTCCAAATCTGGTACGATCCTGCAAAAAATTATGCAGGTTATGCAGTCATGAATGATGATTCTACATTGATAAGAGCTTCACAAACAAAAAGCCTGCTTAGTCTTCCGGCAACTGTCAGGCTCACCGCAGGTCGTCTTCGTCCGGGAGCACATGCTATTTTTTTATCTGCCACTCCAATCATGGTATTCGATACCAGTAAAATTTCTCTGCAACTTGATTCTCTCGGAAACATTCCTTTTATAATTGAGAAAAATCAAATTGATCCTCGCAAATTTGAATTGAGTGCTGGATGGGTTGAACAGAAAAGATACAACCTAACATTTTTACCGGGAGCTATTACAGATTATTGGGGCCGTATAAATGATACCATCAGGGAATCACTTGTGGTGACCGGAACAGATCAATATGGAGACCTCACGATGACGATTGATGGAATGGACTCCACAAAACAATATCTGCTTCTCATCAAAGAAGGTGAACAGATCAGGGATACCTTTGTTATTGAACACCACAGCATGATTCATCTCACTAAGAAAGGCCTGGCCCCTGGAAAATATAACATTGAGATGATTGAAGATCTAAATCAAAATGGAGTTTGGGACACCGGAAATTATTATGTGAGAAGACAACCTGAACGCAAGATGATGTTCATACCTGACAACCTGAGAGCAGGTTGGGAACTTGAAGTAAAAATGACCTGGATCAGTAGTTAAATAAAAAGAAATATGTATTCATTCTGGATTCCGGTTGAGACCAGTAAATTGCAACGATGAAACTCTGGACACAATCTCTTGTAAAATATTATGGCAGCCGAAAAGTGGTTGATAAAGTTTCTATTGATGTTTCTCAGGGAGAGATCGTCGGTCTGCTCGGACCTAATGGCGCAGGGAAAACGACAGTCTTCTATATGGCAGTTGGATTCATCAAACCTAACGAAGGTCATGTCTATTTGGATCAGAAAGAAATCACTTCACTACCAATGTACATGAGAGCAAGATTAGGAGTAGGATACCTGCCACAGGAAGCTTCTGTTTTCAGAAAATTAAGTGTTGAGAATAATATTAAAGCTGTATTAGAGCTTACTCCATTGAAGTCGGCTCAGCAAAAAGAAAAACTTGAAAGCCTCCTTGATGAATTTGGACTTGATGTCGTCAGACACAATATCGGTGATAGCTTGTCAGGTGGGGAGAGACGCAGAACGGAAATTGCCCGTGCTTTGGCCACGGATCCAAAATTCATTTTATTGGATGAACCGTTTGCAGGTATCGATCCTATTGCTGTAGAAGATATCCAGCTCATCGTCGCTAAGCTCAAAGAGAAAAATATAGGAATTCTGATTACAGACCACAATGTTCAGGAAACGCTTTCGATTACAGACAGAGCATATCTGATGTTCGAAGGGAAAATCCTGAAAGCCGGTTCTGCAGAAGAGCTCGCGGAAGATGAAATGGTCAGGAAAGTATACCTCGGCCAAAACTTTGAATTGAAAAAGCGACAAATAAGATGAAGTGGTGCTTTCTTATATTTGGAATTGTTTTAATTATCCCAGCCTGCACCACAAGTCCTGTCACGCCATCCAGAGCCAGCCGACAAACCATTGATTCATTATTTACAAGAAGAATTATCATTTATCAGTCGCAGATGGATTCAATATGCATTGCCCGGCATACACTTCTTTTTCAGGCTGCCGTTGATTCGATTCTCAGTTCAAGGAAAAGTGAAATGAATATTCTGATTAAGTGAATACCGGCGTTAAACATATCATCTTACTCTTCGTGCTTCTTGCCTTTTTTTCCTGTAAAAAAAGAGTGAGCCAGCAGGAATTAATTAATTCAGCCCTTGAAATAAAAATGACGCAATGGCGCGAAGTACAGATCTCCTCATGTAAAGAAAAAATTTTGGCCGAAGCAGAGAATTATGTTGATTCTGTTCTGGTCGCTACTTCGTTGGAAAACAAGCTTGATACCATTTCAAAACCCGAAAAACCAATCAAGCCTTCAAAACCCGAATTCAGACCGAAACCAGATAGTGTGATCGTAAAGCCGATTTATAAAAAAGATAATTAATCTTCACTTGTTTGCCCCATCGAAATTTCTGCGAGATTTCATCTCAAATTAAGATCTGACATTCGCGTGTCTCTGACCGCGAATAGGATAGTCTTTCCCAGTTCCCGGTCGGAGACACACGAACGTCAGTATGTCGGGTGATTGCAAAACACCCAACACATGCCATTTTTCATTAACGCCTAACGCCCCACGATTTTATCACTCTTCACTTTTCACTTCTTCCCAGTATTTGAAAAACCTTTTATTTATCCTGTCTACGCGCCAGGTCGGAAATTTTTTATTTGAGATTTTTAGAAAAAGAAAATTAATTCCACCCCGGGCAAAATAATTTGGAAAAGGTGCAGGCATTTGTATTCCTTCATTATTGTAGATCACAAGTGCCTCTAGATTGTTATCCGGTGTCCGTTCAAAAAAAAGATAATACACAGGACTTTCTCCCATCTCATTTTTAGTCAACACATCACCATTCATATTATGAAATGTCGTCATGTGTAAGTCGCGTCCTTCATCATCAAGGTAGTAGCCGACCTTTGAAAAATGATAAAAATCCCTGAAGGCCCTGGTATAATCTCCAAGCAGTGTATCTCGTTCCTCTTTGGCGTCCTTCAACATTTTTTCAAGACGAGACCTGGAAGCACGGTCCGATGCCCTTGAAAACATTGATTGTAACGTGTCGATTTTCGCTTTGAATGCAGGCATTCTGACCAGCAAATAGCCCTCTTTGAGCTCCTTAATAGAAGATACAGGATCTACAGATTGGGCCTTAAGCGGTACGAGGCCATTGATCGACAATAATATCATCCAGATCAGGCCGGTTATTCTGTAAGTCTTTAATGACCCGTTAATAGGGAGTAATAACGGTCTAGTTTGTTGCATAGGTCATAATTTCACGCTCCGATAAAAATACAACCACCTTATGTATGCCAGTGTAGATATTGAAGCGCTAAGTCAGGAAATATACAATGAAAGCGCTTTCGTAGACCGTATCACCGAAGCCAGTAGCCGCATCATCGTAGGTCAGTCCCACATGATCAGCAGGCTCCTGTTGGGTCTCCTGTCAGATGGGCACGTCCTCCTCGAAGGCCTTCCCGGCCTTGCAAAGACTCTTGCCATCAAAACCCTTGCCTCGACCATTGATGCCAGCTTCAGCCGGATACAGTTCACTCCGGACCTGCTTCCAGCTGATATCATCGGTACCATGATCTACAATCCGGCTTCAAGCCAGTTTTCTGTTCGACAGGGTCCCATTTTCGCCCAATTCATCCTCGCTGATGAAATAAATCGTGCTCCCGCAAAAGTGCAAAGCGCATTGCTCGAAGCTATGCAGGAAAGACAAGTGACCATAGGAGGCGAAACTTTCAAACTGAAAGAACCTTTCCTCGTCCTTGCTACCCAAAATCCAATCGAACAGGAAGGCACATACAATCTTCCGGAAGCCCAGGTCGATCGATTTATGTTCAAAGTAAAAGTCGGCTATCCCGATAAAGCAGAAGAACGTGTCATCATGCAGCGAAGCCTCACAGGCGAAATGAATCTTAAACTCCAGCCCGTTGTCACACCAGAGACGATCCTGAAAGCAAGAAAAATCGTCCGTAAAGTATACATGGATGAAAAAATTGAGAATTATATTCTTGATATTGTTTTTGCCACACGTCAGCCTGAATTATCCGGGCTTCATAAATTGAAACCACTTATTTCTTACGGTGCATCACCAAGAGCCAGCATTAATCTGGTCATCGCTGCAAAAGCAATGGCTTTCATGAAACGCAGAGGCTATGTGATCCCCGAAGATGTGCGTCAGGTTTGTCCTGATATCATGCGTCATCGCATCGGCCTGAGCTATGAAGCAGAAGCTGAAAACGTAAGCCAGGAAGATATCATCAAAACCATCCTAAACAGCATTGAAGTACCTTAGGATTTTACGCACTATATGAGAGTACTTACCATTCTTCTTTTTATTTTTCTGTATTCCGGGATACGGTCACAGGTTGCTGTAGATCCCTGGATATCATCTCAGTTGGGGCGTGTCAAATGGAGTCAATCCTATGAAGGTGTTCTGGCCGATTATCATTCGGTCCTTATCATTCTCGCATCAGATAGTGTACAGATCGCCGGGTTCCTCATTCATAAAGGCGATAAAAAATCACATAGGTTGTTAGGCGATTGGAAAAATAAAGGCGTCATCGATCTGCAGGAACGCGATGAATATGACAGGCTCACCGGATATCTGAAAGGCACCATTACAAAAGATCAGGTCAAGATGGAATGGATGTCTCCGGATCAATCCAGGTTGTTCAATATCATCGCGTATCCCAACACACTGATCAAGATCAAAAATTTCAAACCGAATGCGGAGTGGATTGAAATTGAATCCTCACCTCCTATTTCTATTTCTGTTCAGAAGATGGATTATGGAATTGTGTCCGGAATAGCTCATCGCAATTCAGTGTTCACGCGCTTTGAGGGATATTGTCTTGATGGCACATGTTCGATTTGGAATACCGTTTTGCAAAATCCTGACGGGGCACCTATAAAAGTCCAGATGAGACAACGTGATGCCAATAATTACAAAGCAGTGATTGATGAAAAGGAATATCCGGCTACCATCACCTCAAATATTCCGCTGGGCATCAGACTTTTTGACAATTCGATGGGCTTCCTCGATTTTATTTATCCGAAGGTGGAAAGTCAGATCTTTGATCATTGGGTCAGCCAATGGGTGGACAAGACATGGAATGAAGGGGTCGCATATCTCACCAGTATCAATCAGACATCAACGGCTGACAGACTTGTACATCGCTCATCCGGCTGGATCGAATTACTGGATGCAGGTGAAAATTATTTAAGTGGCATGGCTACTTATATTAATCCCGGATCTACTCGGCGTGAAGCTTTTCTCTTTCTGAAAAAAGAGGATGTGATGGTTTCCACGGCAGAGTTGCTAAATGCAGAATCCGATTTTAAGAAAGCAGAAGCTTTGGCATTAAAACTTCCTGATAAATCTTCGGATGAGGAATATAAAACATGGTTGCATAATGCCGGATATAAATATCTCATCCCTACCAGCAAAGGAATCGTCATGGTGACCGAATTCAATATGATCTACGGTGATGATATCAGGCTTCTGCCGCTGGAACAAAGCAAGGGTCTGATCAAAAAGAAATACTGGCGAAATTTTGGATGGCAATAAAATGAATTCCTGACTAAAGCTAAGCATGCGTGGATACAAGTGAACTTCTCAAGCGGGTTCGGAAAGTAGAGATCAAAACAAGGAGCCTGAGCAAACATATTTTTTCAGGCGAATATCACTCTGCCTTCAAGGGCCGTGGCATGTCATTCAGTGAAGTACGCGAATATCAGTACGGAGATGAAGTGCGTGACATTGACTGGAACGTAACAGCAAGGACAGGCACACCGCACATTAAAGTTTTTGAAGAAGAAAGAGAGTTGACGATTATGCTGCTTGTCGATGTCAGTCACTCAGTCCGGTTCGGTACACATGATCAATGGAAAAATGAATGGATAGCCGAGATCTGTGCTGTGCTGGGATTTTCAGCATTGCAGAATAATGATAAAGTAGGCCTCATCCTGTTTACAGATGCGATAGAAATGTACATTCCGCCGAAAAAAGGCAGACAGCATTTATTGCGCATCATCCGGGAATTATTGTATTTCGAGGCTGCAGGCAGAAAGACAAATATCAATGTACCACTTGCATACCTGACTAATGTCATCAAAAAGAAATGTATCGCATTTGTGATTAGCGATTTTATTTCAGAGCCTTATCACGATACCCTGCGTCTTGCTTCGAAACGTCACGACATGGTGGGTATCCATGTTCATGATCCTGCAGAGGCCAACCTTCCTGATGCGGGCCTTGTGCGAGTAAGAGATGCTGAGACCAATCAGATCACCATGGTGGATACCTCTGATCCCAAAGTTCGACACGACTATGCAGTGAACTATGCACACCGTTTGCTTGATTTTAAAGAGCAATTCAAACGCAATCAAAGTGACATGATGACACTCGCTACGGATCAGTCTTATATCCAGGAATTTCACCGCTTTTTCAAACACAGGGCATCGTGATGAAATATTACGTGTTCATCTTAGCGCTTCATCTGTCCTTGTGTGGTTACAGCCAGGCTTCACTGACGGT
Source organism: Saprospiraceae bacterium (assembly GCA_040003045.1). Lineage (GTDB taxonomy): Bacteria > Bacteroidota > Bacteroidia > Chitinophagales > Saprospiraceae > Opimibacter. Next base: position 8,600 of record JBDUDG010000071.1, read on the forward strand.
GGACCATATGCAGACTACAATCGGTGGACAATTGAAAGCCACCATCAAAACCAATCTCACCAATGGCCGCGAATGGGTCAATATAAAAGATATCTGGCCTGATTCTTCGAAGCAATTTGAAATTGTAAAAGGCCCGGATATTTTGCAGAATGATCCGACATCTATTTCTGTTACATGGACCATTGCGGTTTTCGACACCGGTGTGGTAAGATTACCTGCATTGCCTCTTTTGATAAAATACCAGGACAAGATTGATACAGTGTACTCTAATGATGTTCCGATTCAGGTTAAAGCCGTGGAGCCTGATTCAACAGGTTTGCTTCCGATCAAAGACATCTATCGTGAGCCATTCAGCTTGCTTTATTTTAAAAAATATATTCCTCATTTTATTGGTGCGCTACTTATTTTATTTGGATTGATCTATTGGTGGAGACATCGTAAAAATAAAGAGGTGCCGGAGACTCTGGTTTATACTCCATCGCCACACGATTGGGCATTCAATGCGCTGAGTGATCTCGAAACAAAACGGTTGTGGCAAAGTGGAGATGTGAAAGAGCATTACACTTTCCTGACCTCGATCTTGCGTGAATACCTCGAGAGAAGATATGGCATCAGAGCTCTCGAGCAAACATCTGATGAAATCCTGGAGCAACTTCGGTTGCAACATCTGAGCCAGCATCTTCTCTCAGATACAGACCAATTGCTTTCTATATCCGATCTCATCAAATTTGCAAAAGCAGATCCGGGCATTGATATCCATGCGGCCACCATTCAGCGTGTTCGCAATTTTGTAAAGCAGACGATGCAGGTTCCTACATTACTCACACCGGAAACGGATAAAACTGGTACGGATGCACCTGTGGCATAACATTCTGCTTCACGACCCATTGTGGCTCCTGCTATTGCTCCTGATCCCTCTGATCATCTGGAACAGGCGACGCAAGGCAAAACCTGACACAATCATAGCCCTTGATGTGCCTGTGCTTTACGAAAAGATGAATGACTCCTGGCGAGTACGGTTATACAGATTCGTTGAACCTCTTTTCTGGATTGCATTGGCAGCGCTGGTCATAGCGATGGCCAGACCTCAGTTGGAAAATGATGAAGAAAAAATAAAAGGGGAGGGGATCGATATTTTTCTTGTGATGGATCTTTCTTCTTCGATGCTCTCCAGGGATTTCAATCCTGATCGATTGTCCGTGAGTAAACAAGTAGCGGCTGATTTTATCACGCACAGGACTTATGACAGGATTGGCTTAGCTGTATTCGCTGCGGAATGCTATACTCAATGTCCATTGACGCACGATCACGAAGTGCTGATCGATTATCTCAAACAACTTCAGTGCGGACAGCTGGAGGATGGAACAGCTATCGGCATGGGCCTCGCCGCTGCAGTCAACAGATTAAAAGATAGTGATGCTAAAAGTAAAGTGGTGTTGCTATTGACAGATGGCGTCAATAATGCAGGATATATCAGACCTGCAACTGCTGCTGATCTTGCAAAACAATTTAACATCAAGGTATACACTATTGGAATCGGAAGTTATGGACAAGCGTTGTCTCCGATTGGCCGCATGGCTGACGGACAATACCGTTTTGGTCTGACGAATGTAGAGATCGATGAAACACTCCTGAAACAAATAGCAGATGAAACAGGAGGCAAATACTACCGGGCTACTTCCGTAGAAACGCTCCAACATGTTTATGAAGAGATCGACCAGCTCGAGAAAACTCCTGTGGAGGTCACTGTTTTCAAACGGTACCAGGAGAAATATTATGTGCCGCTAATCTTTGGATTGAGTTTTCTTGCACTACTTTTTATTGCAAGGGCTACTTTATTAAGGTCAATACCATTTTAATTTCTGGCTAAAGTCTAAAAGTTTTCCATTTCTGAACCCCGGGATAAATCCCGGGGCAATTCAAGATTTCTCTCAGGCATAGCTATATAGACATGATTAAAAGGTAATTCCAAACCTTGATTTCTAATTGCCCCCATGCTGAAGCATGAAACAACTAAAAGTCTTGGACTATGAATACTCCTGATTGACAAGGATGTCAAAAATATAAGCCTTTATTATTTTGAATCTATTTTATAAAAAATCTAATTGCCCTATGCTGAAGCATACCTTTTTTTGAATCTATTATGTAAAATCTCTAATTGCCCCATGCTGAAATACCCCATGCTGAAATGCCCCATGTTGAAATGCCCCATGCTGAAATGCCCCATTTTGAATTGCCCCATGTTGAATTGCCCCATGCTTTAGCATGGGGTTGAGAAAGATAATTTGACTTTAGTCATCTTTGAAATCTAAGCATGAGTCGGGGGCAAAC